>CAMOEK010000001.1:0-47759 GCA_946612125.1 uncultured Lachnospiraceae bacterium
TCATCAGTCCATCCTGTAGCCCATGCCGCGAACGGTCTGTATCACGGGCTCATCGCCTTCCTGCTCAAGTTTTTTTCTAAGCCTTTTAACATATACGGTCAGGGTATTGTCATTAACAAAATCCCCCGCACTGTCCCACATCGAATGCAGTATCTGCTGTCTGGTAAGAAGCTGCCCCCTGTTTCCCGTAAAAGTAAGCAAAAGCCTGTATTCCACAGCGGAAAGAAAGATCTCTTCATCCCCGCGCATCACCTTACCTGTCTTTATATCCAGGATATTCTTTCCTACCTTGATGACATCATTATCTTCCTTAAGCTCTGCCGCTTCCTTTGATCCGGCTGCGGGCGCACCTCCACTGCTTCTTCTGATCACAGCCTTTATCCTGGCTATCAGTTCCCTTATCCTGAAAGGCTTTGCGATATAATCGTCTGCCCCCTGTTCAAAAGCCAGCACGGTATGTATCTCATCATCACAGGCTGTAAGAAAAATGACCGGCACCTCCGACTTCTCCCTTATCGCCTTGCATATCTGAAACCCGTCACCATCGGGAAGATTAACGTCAAGGAGGCATGCATCAAAGCATACCTCCTTCTGTATCTCTTTTAAACTGCTCTTCATATCACCGAAAGACTGTACTTCATATCCTTCCTGGGAAAGCGCTATCTTTAATCCCTCCACTATGATCGGATCGTCTTCAACTATAAGTATCCTCATACACTCTCCATGCGTATCTGTTCTATGATCTGCGTATTGTCATCTTCTCTGTAGCATATGGCAGTAAAAATATGCAAGCCCGCAAAGCTTATGCCAAGAGTCAGCAGTATCTGCCACAAAGGAAGGCTGAATACCATATGGCCGAACCTCATATCCAGCAGTATACGTAAGCATACCACAAATGCGGCGGTTATTAAAGCCGAATTTATGACCGAATGGATAAGCAGCCTGATATTCTCCAGCATCAGCATCTTTGATCTCTGAGCTCTGCTTATACCCATTGAATGAAGGACCGAAAGCTCTTTTTGTCTGGCCAGACGTCTGCCCATCACGGAGTTATACAGATTCATAAGGCAGATGATCGCGATCAGTATCGTAAAGCATACTGCAACTATATCCGCTATCTTTGTTACCGCAGTCTTAAAATCCGTGTACTCGCTGATCAGGCCTGCTGTTTCTACTGCGCTGTCCCCATACTCATCTTTTATCTGCGAAAGTCTTCTTATCAGCTTTGAATCATCCGTATTTACATCAAAGAGTATGACTTTTGTATCTATCCCATGCGCAGCAATTCCGCTCATCTCATCGATCTGAGCTTTTGTGCTTTCGGATACCAGCAACCAGAGTTCAGCTCCTCTTAAAGTATAGAATTCTTTTATATCTTCAGCGGATACGTAACCTGCTATCCTCACGGGAACAGTTACATCAATTAAATCCTCATTTTCCTCATCATACTCGTAAGTAAGCAGTTCCGTCATTTCACCGGCTTTCGCATTAAGCGGTCTCTTTATCTGATACACACTGTAATCAGGCTTTACTGCCCCGTCTGAACCAAAGCGGAAATCATCGGTCGATATCGCTATATCCTCATATATCAGAACATTCATCTCATCAGCGTATCCTGAAACATCTATGCCTGCTTTTTTTGCTATACTGTTATAATCCTCCTGAGAAAATGTAATGATATTGACCGCAGGATCCGAAAAGAGATCGCCGTTGCCCATATGTGATGTTCTGACCCATTCGGGAATGCCGGCAGGGAAAAACTTTTCAAGCGTTGTACTAAGAGCGTTTTTGTATTCATCAGTGTAAGTATCATAATCAATATGATAAGTATACATGTTTAAGCTCATCTCTCTGTATCCGCTCACTTCATCGGAGGAAGCTATATCTTCTTTACCTTTTTGATACTGTATATCATCTTCTATACTGAATCGATAAGAGTAGCTGCTGTAAGCTTCTCCGGGCACGAGCTGTTCGCGTTTCGCCTTACTCTCCAGTATATCGGTGAAGCTTCGTGCAGCAAATGCCGTAATAAGTGTGAGCGCGATGAACGCCGTGATGCTTCTGATTATGCCTCTGGTCGAATGAGTGTTTCTTTCCACGGATGCATTGGCAAGCAGCCTTTCCGTCTTTCCCTTTAACATAAAGTTCAGATATGTCCTGTATCCTTTCTTTTTAAGCTTTGCTCCGCCTTCATTCCCCCTTATGCTTTCCACAGGTCCCACTTTGCTGATCCGAAGGGCCGGTATCAATGCGGAAAGCCATACCGTCAATATAGAAAACATTACTATGAATAAAAGATTTACCGGATTTATTATCAGTTTATATTCGATCCCACTGCTCCTGCCGTTTATCACATTGGACGCTATTGCCGATATGATCTTTGAAAAATGCGGCTTTAATAATTCCATCCCGCCTTTGATCACAAAGAGTCCCATAATTATCCCAAGAGGCAGTGCGATCAGCAGCAGGGAGAACACTTCATAATAAACACTCCAGCGCTTCTGTGACCCGGTAGCTCCTACTGAGGAAAGCATCCCGAGATACCTGCTCCTTTCCTTATAGGACATGCTGAATACATTTACGATCAGCACAAACGAAGCTGCTGTTATCAGCACTATAAAGAACGCCTGAAAGAATACCATAAGGAAATTAAAGCTTTCATCCTGTCCCTTTGCCGCAAAAGTAAGCAGCATATCGTTGGATAGTATCTTTCCGTTCTCCATGGGGATACCGATACCGTCTTTACCGACATACGAAATACCTGTTTTCTTGATCTCCGCCCTTTCCTCATCGGTCCTGGCTGCATCGATGAGCTTAGCAAGCTCCTTATAAACATCCGTTTTTGTATCAGGATCTATGGTAAGCACGAGATTCACTTTTTCATTTTCAGCCACGTCACTGCCGGTAGATGTAAGCGCTATATACCCGCTCTGTCCCGCTGATTCATAATCGGGCGATTCCATGATACCTACAACCGTAAATGTTCCCTTAAGTCCGGTCGGTTCATGGATCTCTTCGAAAACATCATTTTCCTCATAGCAGGGAAAAAGCTCGGGTGCTTTTACGGTATCCCCGTGAGTGACCGAAAAGGCCGGCCCGAACATCACGCCGCCGGGCTCTTTTCCTTCTTCTTCGATTCCCCTTTTTTCTTCATCAGATAAATATGCGTGGATATATCTTGTAAAGGCATCGACTTCAATCCTGTCACCCACTTTGATCGCTGATCCTTCATCTAAAGCTCTCCTGCTTATGATCAGCTCCCTGTCATTTTCCGGATAACGCCCCTCCACGAGCCTAATGTTCATCCACTTGAATATCTCACCGGAATAGCCTTTCAGCTCAATAAAGGGCGTTTCATCGGGATTTCCGCTCGCTGCGAAAACGCTGTATCCAAGCGACCTGGAAACTTCTGCCTTATCTATACAGGGTAATGCTTTGATCTTATCGACAATATTTTTATCCACATCATATACCTGCATATGCCAGCTTCCCTGATCTGCCGCCACGGCATTTTCCATATATTTCATAACGGTATCCTTGCCTATGAACACTGCTGTCATAAGCATCACGGTCACCAGTATCCCCAGAAAGGTTATGGTAGTCCTTTTTTTGTTTTTCTTCATATATGTCTTTGTTACCTGAAATACTATTTTCTTATTATTCACTGTCGTACCCTCTATTTCACACAATATTTTTAACTTTTTCGTTCCTGCTTATCTTTCCGTCCTCTATGCTTATCACCCTGTCAGCCTGCATTGCCAGTCCCTCATCATGTGTTATAAGGATCAGCGTCTGCTTATTCACTTTATTTGATTCCTTAAGCAGATCGATTATCTCTTCGCCTGTTTTGCGGTCGAGATTGCCGGTTGGCTCATCTGCCAGAAGTATCGCCGGATGGCTGTATAATGCCCGTCCTATGGATACGCGCTGCTGCTGTCCGCCGGAAAGCTGATTCGGCAGGTTCTGCCTTCTGTCCGTAAGTCCCAGGTGTTCCACCACCTGATCCAGCCTTTCCTTATCAAGCGGCCTTCCGTCCAGCAGATGAGGCAGCGCAATATTCTCATCTATGTTAAGTACCGGCATCAGGTTGTAGAACTGATATATCAGGCCGATCTGTCTTCTTCTGAATATGGCCAGCTTATCCTCACTTAAACTGTGTATATCCGTTCCGTCTATGAACACCTTTCCTTCCGTGGGCTTATCCACCCCGCCCAGTATATGCAGCAGTGTGGATTTTCCGCTGCCCGAAGGGCCTATTATCGATACAAATTCGCCCTTATCTACCGAAAAGCTCACCTTATCCAGAGCTCTTACTTCCGTCTCTCCTTTTCCGTATATCTTTGATACGTTTTCACATCTGAGTATTTCCATTTTTCATTATTCTCCTTTATTTGATCATGTCATCTGACATTTACCACTTTATCACCGTATAATGACAGTCTGATGACTGTTTAGGTGACAATTTAGTCACAAAAAAAACCGGGATCGGATTATCAATCTTTCCGTCCCGGTCGACTACTCTTTTCCGACTACTGTTCTTCGTATTGTGAGATCACATTATTCTTCAGTCCGTTAAACCTCTTAAAAAACTCCTTTATAAGCGCATAATCTTCGTCAGTATACTCTTTATACTCCTCTAACCTCACGCTTATAACATCACCCGTATTCAGATCTTTATAATTTATCGTAAAGCTCCAGGAACTGTAATCGGTAATGAACAGATCGCTGTCCGGTCTGTTTTGCATGGTATCAAACTCAGCAGACTGTATAAAGAGTTCCAGTCCGGTGATATCTTCTTCAGTAAGTCCGTAATCAGTGATAACCATAGGCGATGAATGATCTTCACAGTCGCTGCTCTCAATGATCCATTGTCCGCTTGCATCCTTCATCAGTGAATTATAATGACTTTCGCCATTCATATCACCGTATCCCGGATGATAGTCTATACTCATCAGCTCTATGCTCAGATCTTCTTCGCTAAGCCCTCCGGCTGCCCCGTCAAGTTCGTTTCCGGCTTCTCGGGCCAGTTCTTCACAATACTTCTCAAAACCGCTCTCTTCAGCTGCGGAAGCAAATTTATAGACCTGATACTTATCCTTGTCACCTTTCCAATACAGAAAATACCAGGGCCCTCTATCTCCTGATTCTGCGTTATCCGACCTGGCCTTAACACTGCCGCCCTCTATCAGATCACAGAACTTTTCCCACCGGTCATCATCAAGCTCCATCGTGCCTTTCGCCGTGGCATCCTCCTCCGTAGCAGGTCCGTAATCATTCTTACGTTCCCTGGTCTCATGGAAGAAATAATATCTGCCGTTTGAAACATAAAACATATATCTCTGATAGAAGGCATCATAATTGATATTCTCTACCGTATAATAGAATTCACTTATATCATCAAACGCTATCTGTTTACCGACGATCTTTGCATTTCCGCCAAACAGGCCTCTCCCTGTATTCACTTCGTCGCCCCCTCCTTCGCATCCGCCGATCAAAAGCACTGCCAGCACTAACGATAAAAAAACCATCTTCCTGAATAGATTATGCATAGCTCATCTTACCTCTGCTATCAATATAATACCGGCAGCTTATCTTTGGTTATTACATAAGGACTATCATAAACGCGCTTCACCACATCAAAGTTACTGTACTGCTGCGTCAGACAGAATTCCTTTGACCATATCATGAAGGAAGCCCAGCCAATATGCTCATTATGTATGGCCTCAACATCCGGATACACGCCGGTTTCTCCCAGGAGTATCACTTTAGGCTGTGACGATACCTTTTCCATATTCAGATATTCTTCCTTGCGCGATGTATGCTCGTGAGCCGGAGGATAAAGATCCACAGAAACTATATCCACCACATCATCTCCGGGATAAAACTCTCCCTTGCCGGCATTCCATACCCAGATCAGGTTTGTAAGATCATGTACGCGGGTAAAACGCTCATACATTATACGCCAGAGCTTCTTTGCAGGCTCCGCCCCTTTAGCTCCCCACCAAAACCAGGTCCCATCCATCTCATGAAAAGGTCTCCATAGTATGGGAATGGATTTCTCACAGAAAGGCTTGAGCAGTTCTGCCATATGATCCATATCCGAAATAAGCGCCTCATATTCGGGCGTTCCCGGCGTTGCCGCAGCTTCCGCATCATAGTCCGTATGCTCAGTGTAAAAAGCCTTGGAACGGCCTCCGATGGGCGAAAACCAGTGCCAGGTAAAAGTGATCAGACCTTTCTTTTCCGCCCAGTCATAAGCGCACTGCAGCGTATCACGGTTTTCAATAACCTCTGTCATGCAGGGTTCGTCCGTATCTTTTTCGTTTATATTGGGTGAATAGGAAAGAAGCTCAAATCCCAGCAGCGCGGGTTCCTTACCTGTTAGCTCCCTTATCTTCTGCAATTCTTCCATAGGGATAGTCTGGGTATGCTGACCTGCAACAATACTGTCGCCTGCGATATCCGCAAGATATTTCATCACGCTCTTTACGCACTCCTGCGCCTTGGGATTGCTGGGTATTATATATCTGTCTTTCATTTGCTTTATGCCCCTTTCTTGAGTATATAGCTTACTGTATCCGTATGTTGGTTATGACACATTGATCTCCTGAAAGCGCTATATAAAGATTTTTATTGATATTATTGATCAATGCTGTGTTCCGTATCTCTATACCTGCATTTTCAGTGCTTATGATAACGCGGTTTCCTGATATCTTAAAGCTAACGCTTACATCATAACCTTTCTTATTGATCTCTATCCATTCTTTCCATCCCTGAAATGCTTCTGTTTTGACAACGGAAGGCTCTGCCCTGCAGTCAGGATCACTTTCCCAGAATTCCCCGTCAAGCCTCATAAACGCCAGTTCCCTGTAACTGCCGCTATTAACTTGGCCGTCATCAGCATAAAACAGATCAATCAAGGGACAATGCCATACCAGCCTCGCCGTGGGCAGGCTCATGGTATGAAAGCTTAACCGCAATCCGTCTTTTAAGGCTATACCCCGGCTGAACGCAGTGCGGTCACCGTCCACCTGAATATTGGGTATGTCACCGTCCGGTACATTTATATAACTTATCTCCTCGGCTATCCTGGGGATATAGTCCAAAGGGCATTCTTTTACATCCCTGTCGACTGTCATATCACTGATATGACAATGCGAGCCTGTCAGCGCTATATACATGAACCTGGTACTGTCAGGAAGAGCGATCGTAAACTCCCTGATATCTTCACTGCTCATCAGCCTGATCAGCGCATGATCTTTGATCCTTACCGCTTCTATCCTGTATTCATTCTTATTTTTGATACCCGCTGCAGCGCCGTTTTTGACTTCTGCATTTATCTTTCTGGCAGCCCCCTGCTCAACGCGCCCGTCAAGCCGGATCTCACCATATTCCAGATAAAGCAGTTCCTGTTTCTTTGACTCAGACGTCTGTACACTGCCATTCAACGAATCAAAGAGGATCATGGAAGCATTTTTACCGATACTGCCATCGCCCTTATCCGAGTTCAGTTTAAAACTGACCCTGGTCATCATGGCATTCAGATATATCCCATCCGAAAAACTGCTCCTGTATTCTTCTACACACAACTCTTCAGCGCCGTCATATCCCCTTTGCTCTTCCCACTCCTTCATCTCGTATTCGGTGTCTATATCGATCAGGCGGATCATAAGTCTGCCATACTCGGGATCAAACTGTGTGCCCAGGCCTTTGACTATTTCCTCACGTACCTTCTGCTGCGGCAGCGGATCACGGTAGCTTCTCTTTGAAGTCATGGCATCATAAGCATCTGCAACAGATATGATCCTGGCCATTTCAGGGATCTCATCCCCCTTAAGGCCTTCCGGATAGCCCTTGCCGTCATATCTCTCATGATGGTAATTGGCGCCTATCTTTAAAAAAGGATATTCCTTGATCGTTTCAAGAACCTGAGCCCCCAGCGCTGGATGCTGCTTAATATATTCATACTCGTCTTCACTGAGCTTGCCGCCTTTATTGATTATACTGACGGGTATGCCTATCTTTCCTACATCATGCAGCAAAGCCGCATAGTATATATCGTCACACTCTTTGTCACTTTTGCCTTTTACCTGCGCCAGCTTTTTTGAATAATTGGCCACACGCGCAGAATGGCCATGCGTATACTTATCCTTTGCATCTATCGCGTTGACCAGCGCTGTAGCAGTCTGCTCAAACAGATTTCTCAAACGGTGCTGTTCATTTTCTATCCTGTTCTGGCCAAGATATATTATGATTATGCTTACGATCGTGACAAAATTCATGATCAGACCGGGCATGCTGGCCAGATTATGCATAGCTATAATGGCTAATATCTGCTTGGGAAATTGTACAGCCGCGAGCAAAACGGCCACATATGCGCCAACCTTACGGTAAAGCACGACCATAAGGATAAGACATAGATTGGCAAAAGCCGACAAAACACCCGAAAAAGCTGAAAGAGGGATCGCCGTGGCTCCTAACATAATAATGCCGTCGGCGCGCGAGGCATACGGAACCATAGTCGCAAATACTTCATAGATCAGAACAGGAATGATTATCGTGATCCTGGGGACGCCATTACGATCGGTAATGAATTTCCAGAATCGTTTTAACTTGCTTTCTTCCTTTATATTGCGTTTTAAGAAATGATCTCTGTGCAATACAGGAACTCTCCTTTTCATTTTATTTGATGCTATCACAGATAATGCTATTATTCAACAAAACTCTTGATATATCACATCATTTAAGACTTTTCAGATAATTCTTGTGTTCTTCTGTCACCCGGTAGCTCTCAACAGCTTTCTGTATGGCCTTGCGATGAACCCAGGGGTCCAGTTTGTGCTTTTCAATATAGATAATGGCGGCATCATATTGTTTGGCCAGAGCCGTGGCAAAATACCAGGCTATCATCATCTTAAGATAATAATCATCGCCCTGCTTGTCAGCCACAAGCTTCAGATACTCCTTCTTAAAGTCCGCATCCAGGAATTCGTTCATCAGCATGCGCATGCCAAAGCGCGCGGTATATACATGCTCGGATCCTATCCATTTTTTGATGAACGGAAGCAGCTTATCATGATTCTTTTTATAAACCTTTGGGCTTGATTGATCGCAGACCGGCCAGCAGTCGATATACGGAAGGAACTCTTCCACCGCTGCCGTGCATTCATCGAAATCTTTTATCATCGCTATCATGAAGAAATGCACCATGTTTTCTTCATAATACTTATGAGGCAGTTTTTTAAGAAAAGCATTGCCTTCTTTCGTCCCGAAGTACTGCTTTGCTATCTGCTTCATCTGCGGCGTACGCACGCCTATTATCGTTGCAGGATCGATATTAGGCACAAGTTTGCTCTGAAACTCCTTAAAATCCTTATCTTCCTGCGCTTTAAGACTGTTTAAAACCGTCATGTTCCCCCCGGATCACACACCCCTTATAAAGAACACAGGGGGCTAGCCCCCCTGTGCCATCTTTGACATGCTATATGTTCAGATCATCCGCGTATGTCCATTACATAGATCTTGAGATGTATCTTTCCGCCGGCGCGATTAGCCTCGAAGCCGCCAACGATACGGTCAACGACGGGCTGTATCTCCACATCGCCCGAATAAGGAAGCGCCAGCAGCATCTGTCTGTTTGAATAGCGCGCGCAGACATCGCTTCGTCTCAGAGTACTGAAGAGCGTACGGTCAAGCGCTGCTATCGCCTTCTCCATCTCTTCTGCAGAAGGCAGATATCCCTCTTCGGGAAGCAGATTAAGGAGCAGAGCCTCCAGTTTGATCTCGCCACGCTCGGCCTGACGGCAGAGATAATTGAATACATACTGGAAAGCGTAATAATCCAGAGCATAAGCGCCCTTTTCAACATCTGTTCTGCGCATCTTATCAACCAGTTCTTCAAGGCTCGCTATGCCACCCTTATCTGAAGTGCTCTGCGTGCTGAAGAAATGATAGGAGTTCTTACCATTCTGCTTAACATGATAAAGAGCTTTATCAGCCGCATTATAAAGCAGAGGAAGATTATCACCATCCTCGGGATTCATGGCTATACCTGCGGAAACAGAGGTATTGCCTTCGATCCTGAATGCAGCCAGTCTCTGATGCATTTCCTGTATGATGCCCTTTGCCTTCCTGCCTATAGCTTCCTTATCCTTTACCTTGTCAACATAGATCAGGAAGCAGTCGCCGCCTATCCTGCAAAGCACATCTTCCGAATCAGTGAACATCTTGATGGTATCTGCCAGAGTTTTAATGACATTGTCACCGGCTGTCATACCGAAATTGTTATTTACAGCTTTAAGGTTATCAGCGCCAAAGAGTATCAGTGTTCCCTGGCTGCCTGCCTGTATCTTGCTGTCGATCAGTCCCCAGCCGGATTCCGCATTCATAACGCCGGTCAGCTGATCCAGCTGCCTGTAATCCGTTGTGCCAACCGATTCATTCACAAAATGTCCGGCCTTCTCCAGATTAAGGAATACCTGCTCCATTCTTATCTGCAGATCACTGGGTACAAATGGCTTGATGATATAATCCAGCGCTCCTGCTTCCTTGCACTGGCGCTGTATCTCTTCACCGACTGCCGCAGTAAGGATGACCAAAGGAATATCCTGGGTTCTGGCATCGGAACGGATGCGTCTGACCAGCTCAAAACCATCCATAAACGGCATATTCACATCCAGAAGAAGAAGATCGGGCAAGGTGGTTTCGAGAAACTTAATGGCGTTCGGCCCTGTGCTGCAGGTTGAGAGTTTGTACAGATCCCCAAGCGCTATCTTGGCACAGTCGATGCTGGTTCTGTCATCATCAATGATCAAAATATGCTTCATATACTCCATTCTCCTTCCGGATATAAAATTATAGAAATATTATATCTATTGAAAGTGCTTTTATCAAGTATCTTTCCCCCAAAAAAGCCCTGCTTGATTTAGCATTTCCGTTGATTAAACCGTAAAACGTTTTTAGATCCCGTGGTTTTTGGATTCAGAATTTTTCTTCCATCTGAGCGTAGATCTGTTTGAGCCGCGAATCACTCAGATCCGTCTCATTCAGTATGGTATAACGGTCTGCGCGTGTAGCTGCCGCTCCCTGCCAGGCTTTGATAAATATCTCCTCGCTTACTTTATTCAAAGAAGGCTTAATGGGTATGCCATATTGTTTTATTATCTTCTCAACTTTGGCTGTATCTCTGCCCTGGAATATGCAGGCCGGATACGAACCCATAGCCGTGGCTATACCGTGCGGAACATTAACGTGATCGGCAAAATCCTCTTCCAGCGCATGGCAGAAAAGATGCTCCGAGCCGCTGCTTGGTCTGGAATTGCCGGCTATCTCCATTGCCAGTCCTCCCATTACCAGAGCATTTGTAAGACGCCTGATAAAGTCTGTACTTTTAAGCTCCATGTTATCGCAGTACAATACGGAATCAAATGCCATGCCGGATATCATATATGCAAAGTCATCCACGATATCTCCGTTTTTTTCACGCGCAAGCTTCCAGTCATATAAAGCGGTATATTTAGACACCGTATCCCCTATACCGGCCAAAAGCTGACGATCAGGCGCGCTCTTTACAACATCCACATCTATTATTATTGCGTCGGGTATCGTACACTTAAAGCTCTTTCGCGCCCTTCCTTCCGTCCCCAAAACTGCCACCGGAGAAGCAAGCGAATCATTTGATAAGGTTGTCGGAAGCGATATCAGCTGTGATCTGGAAACGAAAGCCGCAAACTTCGCCAGATCCAGAACCGTGCCTCCGCCAAAGCCGATGACCAGGCTGTAATCATTCATTGTTATATATTTAGCCAGTGATACCGCGCTGTCATAATCAGCCTTTTGTATAAGATACAGTTCGCTGCGCGGAAAATCATGCATTATCTCATCCAGGATCCCCTGAAATAAGCCCTTAAGATTCTCTTCGGTCACTAAAATGGTCTTTGCATTCCTGATCCTGGGAAATATATCGCTCATCGCCCCCGGGATATCATTAAATACGCCTTCGTCAACTGCAAGATGATACGGAAGTCTGAATCTGTTCATAATAGCTCCTTTTTGTGTTATAATCCTGATATGGAGAAAAAAGCATTTAACAACGCATTGTCAAATATGAGTTTTGATATGGCCGCCAGAGGGGCTATCCGCCATTTGCATGATTCGGGGCTGTCCCCGAAAGAGATAGCTGAAAATCTATCTTATCCCTTAAGCATATCCCGCATCGAACAGGAGCTTCTCGAATATGAAAAGGAGAAAAACTCTCCCGATGCGGAATATGAATTTGTCAAAACCTTTGATTCTTACGGACGCCCTTCCTTCAGAAAGGTACGCCGCAGCGATCACTCCTGAATCAGCTGCTTCGCATACAAGGTAAATTCCTTATCCCATACGGCATAAGCATCATATGTCTCATGCACCAGTTTGTCACTGCAGAACGCAGGAGGCAGTGCGCTTCCGCCGTCCTTCAACGGCGTGTTGATATCCACGTATCCAAAGCCGTTATCTTCTGCCATCTCCTTTAATGTTTCGTTAAGAAGATCCACATTGGCATTGGTCAGATTATTCTTTGATGCACCCGGATAAAGCGGCGTCATGCTGACAAGGTTGATCTCGATACCGGGATTTTCTTCCAGGATGCGCTGAGTAAGATCAAATATACCTTTAGCAGTGTTTTCAACACTCCAGCAGATCAGATCATTGGTCCCCAGCATAATAAACACACGGTCAACTTCCATGCTTGATACACTCTTCCATACAGGCTGCTTCACCCCCCGGAAAAGCGGATGAAGATTGCTGTTTTCCTTAAGGGCATGGAAAGTCGCGTAACTGTTGGAAGCGAGGAAAAAGGCTTCGGATGCCAGCGAATCATAATAATTCACATACATCTTGTAACCGGTCATCACCGAATCGCCTATAAATACGGATCTTGAATAATAATCACGTATGTCGTTGTCGCTGACTACAGCCTTTTTAACTATTTTATTATTGGAAACCGCATTGCCAGATTCTTTCTTTTCCGCTGCTGCGATCTCACGTTCCCTGGTCGGGAAACGTCCTTCTTCCCTGCCGTAGGTTCTGTAGTGTTTATATAATAAAAATGTATCATGTGTATCCAGTACAGTCACTACATCCGGATACTTTTCTGCGTAATATTCACTGTCAAAGATCACTCCATCCGGCATTTCCTCCGGCTCAGAATATACAGGTACCGCTACAGAAAGAATACCTATCATCATCGCTGCTGCGACGGGTCTTATAAATTTTTTCATTTCTCCACCTTCGTTTCAATATCTTGGGGTCAATCCTCAAATATTTTACCAGATATTGGAGAAAAATGCATCAAAAATATTAAACAAATTGTAAATAAATTATGAATAAGCTAAAGCTCAGGCTCCTACAGGGATCTTTGCTTTAACTACCAGCTCATTCAGTATCCTGTCCGTATCCTCTTTCCTGATCTTCGCCTCGGGAGTGAGCGTAAGCCTGTGATGAAGCACATTAACAGCTACGGCTTTTACATCATCCGGTTTCACAAAATCCCTGCCCCGGATATAGGCTTTTGCCTGGGATGCCCGTATCAGCGAAAGCATGGCTCTGGGGCTTGCTCCGGATACAAAGTTCTTTTCCTCGCGGCTCAGCTTTACTATATCTCTTATATAGCTGATGACTCCGTCGCTTAAATGCACTTCTTTCGTCTCCTTCATCATCTGAAGGATGTCATCGGTACCGCACACGCTCTTTGCTTCCGTCACTGTCCTGCCTTCCAGGAAATTCTTTGCCAGCCTCAATTCTTCCGCCTCATCAGGATAACCAATGGACAGTCTCATCATAAAACGATCCATCTGTGCCTCAGGCAATGGATAAGTGCCAAGAAATTCCACAGGGTTCTGTGTTGCGATCACCAGAAAAGGCTCCGGCAGCGGATAGGTTTTTCCATCCACGCTGACCTGTCCTTCAGCCATAGCCTCCAGGAGACTGGACTGTGTCCTGGGAGAAGTACGGTTTATCTCATCCGCAAGTATGATCTGATGCATAACCGCGCCTTCCCTGTAACTGAATTCACCGGTCTTCATATTATAAACAGAGGCCCCTGTAACATCGCCCGGCAGAGTATCCGGTGTAAACTGTATGCGTCCGAAATCGCAGTCTATGGACTTTGCAAGTATCCTGGCAAGAGTTGTTTTGCCCACGCCCGGAACATCTTCCATCAGGATATGCCCCCCTGCCAGCAGACAGATCAGCACATTTTCCGCCACGCTCTCCTTTCCCACAAAATAATCATGGAACTGAGTCTTTAAGCTGATGATCTTTTCATTTGCCATTGCTCTGTCTCCTTTATTCTTCGTAAACCCAGTCCTCATCGAGGACTATCATCTCGAGATGGTCAAAATCTATACTTTCAATATAGTTATCCGCATTAAAGCGGCAGCGGGAAAACTTCTTGAAATCTTTGATATTCTTATCCAGCCAGATGGGGACCGAAAGATTAAATGCCTCCGAAGCCTGCTCCAGAGCATCAAAGACCCTTCTGGTACGGCTGCCTTCAAAAACTTCCACGGTCAGCTCCTCTTTGAGCCGCGCATCTTTCCATATCTTAAACCATAAACGCATAAATCTATTCCCTTTTAAACTTGATCAGTCGCCCCGATGATAACATAAAACAACAGCAGCCGCAAGGCAGCGCCGGAGCGTCTGTAACATCCGCCGGCCATCATTAAATATAATGAGTCCTAGATCCTCATCCCTCCCAGTCTGACAAGGATGCACCTGAGTTTTCCCTTTCTCAGTTTTATCAAACGGAAAAGACCGTCTGTATCTTTAGCGACACTGTCCAGATCCTCCTGCGATGTCTTATACCTGCTATAAAGCAGACGCTCATATCTTTCTATAAAGCCCAGACACGTCCCCGCAAAAAGCTCCTCATCTTTTTTTTCAGCCCCATCATCGGTTTCATAAAGTCCTGTACAGACCCTGATCCCAAATTCCTGCAGCGTTTCGCCCTGCTCGGTTTTAAATCCCAGTATCCGCAGCAGCCGCAGACAATATCTGCAGTTTACCTTCAGTTTTTCTTCAACGCTCATCTTTTCATATCTGCTTTTTTGTACCAGACGATCGAGCAGTATGAACACCAATAAAAACAGTATCATCAATGCAAGAGGGATCAGTATCCTGCGCAGATCAAAATCCGCTATTGCCTCTTCATCTTCCTGAGCAATGATAACTGTTTCTTCACCATCTTTGTCTTCATCAAAATGAGATCTGTCTTCAAATGCTGTCGTGCTTTCACGGTTCATAAAATTCCACTGCGTGTCAAAAGCCATATAAGGAGTAGGTTCAAAAGGTATCCAGCCTACATTTTTAATATAAACTTCCGGCCATGCATGGGACATCGACGACATTACCCTTATGGGCTGTGAAGCAGTAGCCGGCACCCTGAACCCCTGCACATAGCGCGCCGGGATCCCCATTGATCGGGCCATGATCACAAAAGCCGTAGCATAATATGTGCAATAACCCTTCCGGGTTTCAAAAAGCAGTCTGTCCAGGAATTCTTCTTCGCTGTCGATCTCCGCAGGAAGGTCTCCCGGCTTTAACGTATATTCAAAACCCCTGAGAGCTTCTTCTATGCATTTTAACTTTTCCATATCACTGTCTGCATCCGCAAACAGTTCTTCCATATATTCCTCCGCAGCCGGGGAAATATGCGTTTCGGGAAGATAATACTCATACATCCGGTCAACATAAGCCAGGTAATCCTCATAGGTCATCGCTTCAATATTCTCATTCGGATAAATATGAAGAGTACTGTCCCACGCTTCCCTGTCCATAGGCTCTGCTTCATCAGCATAAGACCAGAACCCCTCATTCTGATCATTTGTCCTTATATATGTTAAAAGATACTTTGTTCCGAAGCCAAGATTCTTTGCGGCCTTCAGATCCGCTCCACACTGGGTATATACTTCCTTTTCATTTTCGGCTTTTAACCTGAGCAGCTTGGAAGGCGCAAAAAAATATGCCGTATTAAAATCACTGTATTCTATATATAATTGTACACGCTTATAATAATCCATATTATAATCCCGGTCATATAGCATGATGGAACCGACCGTCTCCATTGAATCTATAAGCCTGTCTTCATTTACTTCTTCATATGTCTTTTTCCACTCACGCCCGTCAAAGGAATCCAGTATGATCCCCGACAGATATACGCCCGAACCTGTGCCTCTGTCCGTGCTTATCTGCATCAGTTCTTTTTCCTTATCAAAAACATCACCGAAATAACTGCCGCTGTCGTTGAAACCGATAACAGCGCCATAATCTTCATCTTTGCCATGAAAAAACCTGGCAGCATATCTTACCCCTTCATAAATACGCTGCGCGACCTGCTTTACTATATGCCAGTCATAAGGTTTTTCGGAAACCGGTATCATAAATACCGCAGCAGCCAACAGTATTGCAAAAGGCGCTACAGATACCAGATGCCCTTTTGCATCCGTATAACCGCTCTTTTTCCAATACCTCTGTATCAGATCGATAATACAAAGAAGTATGATAAAAAAAGAAGGCGCTGTAAGCGTTTTTTCAAGCACGGTGCCTGAGATCATAAAATAGATCATGACAGCAGTCAGTACGGCCGAAGCCGCCAGTCTGATCTTAAATTCCGCAGAAATGATCATGCCCAGCAAAAAAGCCGCCGCTACGATTCCCAGACACCATAACGCCCAAAGATTCTCCTGTACGAATTCTGCCCTTTCTTCGGCATCCTTTAGCAGCATCATCCCCAATGAAAGCGCCAGGATAATACCGGGCGCCACAGCCTTGTACCGTCCTTTAAGATGCTTTATGAAAAAACCGCAGATCACAAGAACGGCCGCCATCAGATAATAGATGATGCTCTTTTCGGGCATGCCTATATAGGGCGCTGCGCCAAACACCGCGATAATACACACAGGAACTATATAAATGATGTCATAAAGAAGGCTCATCATATGCCCGCCCCCTTCAGATCATCTTCAGTTCCTATCCTGATGATCTTAACTCCGTTATTATCCTCTTCAGGTATGGAAGCGGCATCATCATTTACTATACATATCAGTGTAAATACATTGTTCTCCCTGAGCATCCTTACAGTCTCTGCAGCAGCCGCGCTCCATTCATGCAATACCAGAAAAGCGCTGCGTCTTGTAAACATTCCTTTCTGTTCACATGCGCCGATCAGCATTTTTTCCTCATCCGACTCTTTCGAAAAGGAAACTGAAGACATCTTTTCATAAAAGCCCTCAAAGCCGTCAACTCCCTCCGTGATCTCTTCATGCAAAGCACTATCCATGTAGTAAAGGGTATGCACATTTATGTTTTTTCTTACAAAGAAATAGGTCAGAGCTATGGTCAGTTCGAGCATCTTGTTCTCAAGCGGGAGGTACTCTGCCATTTCATCGCTTACCCTCCTGCTTCCCATCAGTATAGTCACTCCCTCGCGTTCCTGCGCTGTCATTTTTCTGACCAGCAGTTCACCGCTTCTTGCGCTCGCTTTCCAGTGGACCTGTCTCACATCATCTCCTGACTGATATTTCCTGACCAGTATATCGGGCTCTATGGGATTGACCATACTGTTTTTGAACATAGTCTGAGAAAGGTCGAGACTCTTAATCTCCGAAAGATCTATAAGATCGGGACGCACATATACTCTCTGCGTTTCCTTGTTATTATATCTTATCCTGAACAGACGAAGAAAATCCGTGATCTCCACATTTTTGATACCGACTTCATATTCGCCGCGGTATTTGCACACCAGCTGTGTATTCTTCTTTATCCCCTTCCCGGGAAGAAGCTCATACTCCATGTCATCGTCAAGACCGCTGATATCGGAAAAGCTGCTGAAAAAACGAACCTTAATGCTGCAAAAGCCAAAATGGTACTCATTCTTCAGAGTAAAATAAAAAGGCTCCATATGCCCCGCAACAAGACGCTTATTCCCTATCTGCTGATAAATATGAAAAAAGAAATATACAAATAAAAGATATATAAGCAAAACAAACGGCAGGAAGGTAAGCATATAAAAGATACCGTAACTTACCGCGCCGCCAAAAAAGCTTATCCCTGCCAGACTTAAGATCCACAGGATAGCATAAATTATACGATTACGTTTCATTCCTGTCCAAAAGACTCGGTCACACCATTTATGAAATAATCTCCGCGGCTCGCCGAATCAATATATTTATTCTTGTCCGCAAAAGTACTGGCCCTTCCGGATTCATTGCGCAGTCTGACGGTAAGTATGCAGTTGGAAACATTTAATGTACCGTCTCCCACCAATCCTCCGTATGCATATGCCTCGACTCCGCTTCCTGTATAATGGAAGGTAATGCGGTCAAAGAAAACATCGGATTCTCCGAACAGACAGCCTGCGCAGCTGGCTCTCGCGGCTCGCAGGTCAAGATTGCTTCCTATCTCGGTGAAACGCACTTTAGCTTTCTTGCCATTGATGCTTCCTGCAACAACTATGGCTCTTCCGCTTCCGAACAGATGCACAAATACATTCTTGATAAGCACATCGGCATTCCCGTTAAAGGAACCTATGCCGCAGGCTTCATTGCAGGAAAATGTAAGATCCAGTTCACATTGGGTAATGGCAATATTGCAGTCTTTATCGTATGTTCCGAAACCGACAGCCCTGCCTCCGTTAAACTGCATCACATATCTTCCGTGTGTGATGACAATATCGGTTGAACCAAAAGCGCCGATGCCTACGCCTTTATCTCCGAAAGCATCCATCATTATGACACCGGTCTGATAGAATTCAATCCTTCCGGAATCACCGTAAGCGCAGCCTATGCCGCAGAAGTTATCATTCTTAACCTGTATATTAAGATCGCCTTCACCAAGAAGCGTGAGCGTGGCTCCGGCCGCAACATTGATGCCGCCACCGCTGAGTATATTCTCACCTATCAAAAGCAGAGTGACTTTTGCTCCGGATTCTATATCTATGATAGGCGTATGCTTGGGGCTGCCAAGATATACATGCTCCAAAGTGATCTGGCCTTCGTACCCCGACTTTATCTCTATCCTGAGATCTGCTCTCTGACCGGGGGTACCGCTTAGTACGTAATCCCTGTATGTGGCCTCTCCTGCCTGTGTGACAAGGCAGTTATATCCTTCTTTGGCAAGAGCCGAGCAGGAGAATCTGCCGGTCTTGCCTGTAATATAATCACGGCCTCCCGCTCCTTCAAGCCGCTGCTTGTGATAACGTATTATCTCATCGATGATCTTCTTATCAATACTTTGCAATACTTCGGGATTGGGTCTTCCCGTATAGTATCCCTGGATCAGATCGCAGCCCAGATTAATGACTGCCCGTAATTCCTCGCTGGTCTCAACTCCCTCTGCCAGGACCTGAATGCCGTTATCATGCGCAAAAATTACGATCTCCCTGACAAAATGCTGTTTCTGCGGACTATCCTGCAATCCGGAAAGCAGCGATCTGTCTATCTTAACGTAATTGGGCATATAACGCAGCAGATTGGATACATTTGAATACCCCGTGCCGTAATCATCGACTGCCGTGCCGATCCCCAGCCTGGCAAAACGTTTTTTCATCTTGTCGAGTTCGGCGTCATCGAGTTCGGCTTGTTCCGTCAGCTCTATCACCGCCTGCCTGCCGCGTCTGGAAAGCATGGCTTCTATGCGATTATAATCCTTATCATCCAGCTTGGTACCCGGAATACTGTTAATAAAGATATGGCGTCCTTCAAACGCGCTCTCATTTGCCTCCATCTGGCTGAGCACATTAAGGAAAGTAGCCTTTTCTATATCCGAAAGCCGCTTAAGCTGCGTAGCATATTTGATCATCTGCAGCGGCGAAATCTTCATTTCACTCCTGGGACGCATAAGAGCCTCAAAGGCATATATGCTTCCGTCCACAGTGCTTACTATCGGCTGATAGAAATAATTAAGTCTGTTCTCATCAAGTATCTTTCCAACCTCTTCCATAATGGCTTCTTCTTCGGGTGAAAGAATATCCGTATTCTCCTGTTCCACGATTGCGGGAACCTTAACATCCCTGAAAGCCTTTGCGAGTATCGCGCGCCTGGTGCATTCAAGTCCGCGCATTACAGCCTGTATCCACAATCTATACAGCGCATCAAAAGACCTGGGTTCCTTACCGTAATTGATCACGGCGTATCCCAGACAGTTTGATTCGTAATATAAAGGCGTAAAGAAGTAAGCTCTGGGCTCAGGTCTGGATACATACAGTTCCGGAAGCATATCCGCTGTATCAAAGCCCTCCTGAAGACTTATCTTATCCTCTTCTTTTTCATCCGAATAAATACTGAGAGCATGAAGCATGCGCTCTGTGTAGCCGTGATCCAGCAGCCTGCCATCTGTCAGGTACTGAGGCGTCATCCATTGATCTGCAAGGCACAGGTGAAAACTCTCACAGCCCTTTATCTGCCTGAAATGCTCATAGATGCATTCAAGAGCTCCCTGAAGATCCGACTGCTTCAGTAAATCCTCCTGCATGGTATTATGTATGGAATAAAAGCCGTCCTCGGAAAGCTCCGTCCCCCATTTATCACGAAGCCTGTTTTCGCAAAAATCTTTTTGCTTATTACAGCCGCAGCTTTTTCCTATGAAGAAATCCACTTCCGTGTCGGGATCCTTTATCTCATTGCCGTTAAGCAGCTCTTTGATACTCAATGCGGCATGACGTCCCGTAGAGTGCGCAGGTATATATGCGGAAGTTATGGGCTGCGGAGACAGCCTGCCCTCTTCCACGCTGTCAAAGCCTATGACTGCCACATCCTCAGGGATCCTGATGCCGTTTTCAGCCAGCACCCGGCATACCCCTATAGCCATCTGGTCATCTGCGCATGCTATGGCCCTGGGCAGCTTTTCCTTTTTCTTCAGTAATTCTTCAGCATAAGCACTGCCGCTGGTATACCAGAAATCGCCGTAACGTATGCGGTCTTCCCTGACAGGAAGCGAATGAGCTTCCATAGAGTCCTTATAGGCCTGCAGGCGCTGCTTGGAATGGGCATGCCATTTTTTTCCCGTAAGATAAGCAATATCGGTATATCCGTGAACTTCTATAAGATGATCTATCAGCCTGCGGACAGGGGTATAGCTGTCGGTCCAGATGGTCTTAAAGCATTTGCTTTCCAGATCTACGGCAAGGACCGGTCCGCTGAAGCGGCTTTTGATCTCATCCTCAAGAGCATCAGCTACTCCCGGCGTCTGTATAGTATCAAGCAGTAAAACTACAGCATCAAATCTTGAGTAATTGACCAGCCTGAAAATATTCGAATCGCCTATCTCCCTGGCCGGAGTATCCTGATATTTTATATACATGGAAAAAATACAGACATCGAAATCGTCCGAAAATGCCTGTTCCAGAAAGCCTTTGATAAAACGTTCCTGATAGTATTCGTCCGCCTGTCCCAGCAAGAGAGCAATTCTCTTTCTTGCAGCCATAAGGTCAAACCTCCGGATATCAACCATAGAATCTACTTGCTAATATATGTATTCTACCTTATGGCAGGCTTTAAAGCAAGAATAACTTGCGAATATCTAAGTCACATGATAAAATAACAGCTTATTGGAGGTAATGATAATGAAAAAGTCAGAAAACACAGAAATCGAAGAAAAAGATGATACAGTTAACAACATCAGCGATGAATCTGCCGATGATAATGTAGCGGCCTCTGCTGCTCCCGCAAAGGATATCGCAAAAAACAGGAAGGCCATCATTTTTGAGATCGCTCTTGCAGTGCTGGCCGTTATAGTGATCGTTGTTTCCATAGTTATTATAAAACAAAAGAAAAAAGATTCTGCCGGCAATCCTCAGGATGAAATAAGCATTACAACCGGAGAACCCGGTTCGGAACTGTCAGCTGTTGATAATAGCATACTCTTCTCTACCACTCCCGACATTCCCGAAATGGTACAGAATGAAACCCTGGATTATGAAGCTCTTGTTGCCGAAAACAAGATGTTAAAGCTCAAAGGCTCCGAAGGCCAGGACGTCTATGTTCATAATTATCTAAACAGCGATTATTTTAATAAGGAAACGCAGCTTGACGAAAGTGAAGTTGACAAGGTAATAGTCAAGAACGTTCTCTCCGGCTATATCGAGCCTGTCAGTGTAAGCCGCGATACTGCCGAAATGTACGATACTGTGAGCATCAACTTCGTCGGCACCATGAACGGCGTGGCTTTTGAAGGCGGCACTGCGGACGACCAGCAGGTAACTATAGGCGTAAGCGCTTATATCGACGGCTTTACCGAAGGCATCGTCGGCATGAAAGTCGGCGAGACCAAAGATGTACATGTAACCTTCCCCAAAGATTACGGAAATACAGATCTGGCCGGCAAACCTGCAGTCTTTGCAATAACCCTCAACCAGATAATCTCCGGGAACAAAGTACCCGAGCTTACCGATGATATTGTAAACAGCTTTACAGGCGGAGAACTGACTTCAGCCGCCGAGCTGAGGAAAAACATCAAAAACAATCAGCTCGCAGTCCTCATCTGGGATTTCATCGACAGCGATTTTTACTTAAGCAGTCTGTCTGAGGAATCCATAAAAGCTTATTACGATAAGATAATAAATCAGCTGGATGCAAGCTCTCAGCAAACCAATACAAGCGCTGAAATGCTTATCAACCAGTATTACAATATGGATGTCGAAGCATATAAAAAACAGATGATGATCGAATCTGTTGAAAATATGCGTCATTCAATACTGTATAATGCTATTGCCGATAAAGAAGGAATAAAAGTAAGCGATGATGACATTGCCAAGCTGGCTGCGGAGTACGGATATACCGACAATGTTGACGAGTTTGTAAGCACCTACGGAGAAGACATGATACACGACTATATCCTTCAGGATAATCTGATGGAATACTTTATCAGTTTACACAATTAATATTCCGGTCTGAAATTCCGGATAAAAAGGGAGGAAATGAATTATGAAAAAAAGACTGTTAACTGTAATGGCACTGCTTGGTGTATGCGCTCTCACCGCCTGCAGCAATACCGACGGCGCTGCGTCTGCCGCAACAGAAGGCAGCAGCCAGAATGCTGAAAGCGATTTTGACTACATCAATAAGAACGGCAAGATGGTCATAGGCATCACCATTTACGAGCCCATGAACTTTTATGATCCCGATAACGGCGCTCTTACAGGTTTCGACACCGAGTTTGCAAGCGATGTCTGTGCCCGCCTTGGATTGGAAAAAGAATTCCAGATCATCGACTGGGATATGAAAGAAACCGAGCTCAAATCAAAGAACATCGACTGCATATGGAACGGTCTCACCGTAACCGAAGAACGCCGCGCAAATATGGATTTCTCAACCACATATCTTATCAATAAGCAGTGTGTTGTTATCAACTCCGCAGATGCCGGCACCTATACCGATAAGGCAAGTCTCTCATCCGCTATGCTTTCCGCAGAAAGCGGCTCAGCAGGCGAGAGCGCCATCGTAGATGATGACACTTTAAAGACAGCCAGCTACACGGCTTCCAATTCACAGCAGGATGCTCTGGTAGCTCTTAACGCCGGAAACTATGATGCGATCGTTATCGATTATACCATGGCCAAGGCTTCTGTAGGCAGCGGCGATTTTGCCAACCTTCAGATCGTAGACGGGATCGAGCTTGCTAATGAAGAATATGCTATCGGCTTCCGCGTAGGTTCAGATATGACTGCAAAGGTTAATGCTGTCATCAGCGATATGATCAACGACGGTTCACTTGAAAAACTGGCGATCAAGTATGATATGCTCGACCTCTATGAGCAGGCCGTAAAATAAACGATAAAGGAGCAGGATTTGGAAACTTTTCTTTCCGTAACCGGAAAACTCGCACAAGGATTTGGAACGACACTTGCACTGTTTTTCCTTACCCTGCTGTTTGCCATACCTCTTGGATTATTATTTGCCTGCATCTCACGCATGCGTTTTAAACCGCTGCGTTTCCTGATGCGGGCATTTATCTATATAATCCGCGGTACGCCTCTGCTGCTTCAGCTGATGATCGTCGTTTATCTTCCCGGCATAGTATTTGACCATCCCCTTACCAAATGGGAAATATTCCACGGCAATGTGCCTCTCTCATACTTCTGCGGCGCTTTATTTGCTTTCGCGATAAACTACGCCTGCTATTTTGCGGAGATTTTCCGCGGCGGCATAGAGAACATTCCCAAAGGTCAGTATGAGGCCTGCGAGGTATTGGGTATGAGCCACAGTCAGACCTTCTTTAAGGTAATACTGCTTCAGGTGATCAGGAATATAGTAGCCCCCATGAGCAATGAGGTCGTCACCCTGGTCAAGGATACCGCGCTTGCAAGGACCGTTTCCGTTGTAGAGATATATTTTGCCGCCAGTGAGATCCTGAGGCTGCAGTTCATTATATGGCCCCTCTTCTATACCGGCGCGTTTTATCTGGGCTTCAGCGCCCTTGTAACGCTGCTCTTTGGCCTGCTTGAGAAGAAACTATCACGTTATTGGAGATAATTGATATGGCTTTATTGGAAGTTAGCGCACTGACAAAATCTTTTGGAGATACAAAAGTATTAAAAGGCATCGATTTCGATATGGAAAGCGGTGAGGTACTCTCCATTATCGGTTCTTCCGGAAGCGGCAAGACCACTCTGCTGCGCTGCCTGAATTTCCTTGAGACTGCAGACGGCGGCAGCATAAAAGTCGATGGTGAAGCTGTATTCGACGCTAATGATCCCTCTCTGCTTTCTCCCAAAGCCATCAGACATAACCGTACTCACTTCGGCCTGGTATTCCAGTCCTTTAATCTGTTTCCGCAGTACAGCGTACTGCAGAATCTTACACTTGCCGCAATGTTAAAAGCTAAGGAAGAAACTCCCGGCTTTGCTTCGCAAAAGAAAGCCATTGCAGAAAAACTCGATGCGCAGGCGCTTGAACTTTTAAAGCGCATAGGGCTCGCTGAAAAGAAGGATTCATATCCCTGTGAGCTCTCAGGCGGCCAGCAGCAGCGTGTAGCTATAGCCCGCGCTCTTATGCTCACACCGCGCATACTCTGCTTCGACGAGCCTACCAGCGCCCTGGATCCGGAGCTCACAAAAGAAGTGCTGCGGGTTATCAAAGATCTTAAAGCTGCAGGCAATACTATGATCGTAGTCACACATGAAATGGAATTTGCCCGCAACGCTTCGGATAAAGTCATTTTCATGGCCAAGGGCATAATAGAAGAAAGCGGCACTCCGGAGGAGTTATTCACTTCCCCCAAGAGCCCGCTTCTTAAATCTTTCCTTAAGCAGTAAAGCTTTTCTTTTACTGTACTTCCAGATATTCCGACTTGATATAAGCCACTTTACCGTTATAGATCACGGCCGTCCAGCCGTCTTTTTCTTCTTCTGCCATCTCATAAGTCGTGCCTGCATAAGCAACGCCCAGCAGATCGGAATTGATATCAGCCTTTGCGCGTATGTTCACCGTGGAGATAACATTTACCTTGCCTTTAACTTCAAGTCCTTCACCTACAACCTTAAGGTAATCCGATTTGATATAGGCATCCTTGCCATCGAATATGACATGACTCCAGCCATTAGCCAGCTGCTCTTTGCAGGTAAGCTTGGTTCCGGGAGAAACACTGCCCAGCTTATCAGCTTCGGGAGAATCGGATGCGCGGACATTAACATAATCCGTAGCTTCCACTTCAAACTCCGCTGCAGGCTTCACTTCCTGCTGGCTTACACTGTCTTTATCGTCTTTTTCTTTTTCAGCATCGTCTGCCGCAAGCTTATCCGCATCATTTTCCGATACAGCGACATCATCCGTCTGTGAATCCGCAGCTGCTGCAAGGCGAACACCTACTCCGTCTCTTATAAGCTGCTTCAGCGATGCCATATACTCTTCGTAATCGGGATTGGCATCCATGATCTCCTGATATTCGCTGTCAACTCTCTTAAAGAGATCCACAACATCATCCTGAGCAGTTACAGCCTGTATATATTCTACTACATCTTCATCAAAGCTGCCGCTGTATATATATAATTCACCGGGAACATCGCCTTCGGCTTCCTTGCGGCAGACTACCAGCGTCTCCAGTGCAGGAACGGTCTGATCCCATTCCCTGAGCTTCAGATCATAGGATACATATACCATATACGAGTCATCATACGGGCCCTTCTTGGTATAGCACTTAAGGTTTCTGTATCCTTCGATATATTCGCTCTTCGCTTCCAGCTTAGCCTGTTCAAGGCTGTCCGTATAACTGCGCAATGAAGAGTAAGTATCAATATCCTTATCCTGTCTCGCTTTAAAATATCTGCTGATAAGGCTGTTAAGCTCGGCGTCCTCATTGAGCGCCAGCGGATCTTCACTTATTACCGCAGCATTTCCGGATGCAGCCAGCTGATCACCCGATGCAGAATTGATAGATACAGCCGTTCCCTTGGGTCCCGGTTCGGAATTGCGGGAATGAAGCCACACTGCTCCCACCACAACGACTCCTGCTATGATCGTAAGAGCCACGACCAGGCATGCAACTCTGTGAGCCTCTATCCATGATCTTAATCCGGCCTTGCGAACAGGTTTTTCATCCGCTGAACTCTCCGGCTCTTCCTCTTCTTCCTGCTTGGGCTCATCATCAACAGAGATAATATCGTCCATATAAAATGCATTTCTTACCAGATCAGCTTTATGCGCATAAGACTGAGAAGGCTCGGCACCACCGGATATCTCACGACTGACCTGTTCCATAATGTCTGCTTTCTTTGACTGGAGACTGCCTTCTTCGTACTCCGGAAGGGGCGGCATGGCGCTTTCCGGTAAACGATCGTTTCCGTTTTCAGGTATATTATTATTTCCCATTTTCATCTCTCCATAAAAACAGCGCACCCGGCAGGGATCGAACCTGCATCAACGGCGTCGGAGGCCATCATTCTATCCATTAAACTACGGGTGCATCTGCAATATATTACCACAAAATACACCCGTTGTCCAGTTTTTATGCCATTACAGTCAGCTCTGTTTCAACCGGCAGGCTTACCTTTCCGCTTTCCCGGTCATAATAATATACAGAGTCCGAAAGGACTTCTTCGGGGGATAACTGTGTATCATTCACCTCACGCACCATCCTCCTTAATTCATCAGGGTTTTCTATCCCTCTGTCAGGCAGCAATATGGTCTCATGAACAGATGAGGGAAGTATATAAATATCCGATCCCTGCTCCTGCGCGAATTTCTTAAGCACATCCTTATATAAGAGGCAGGCAGCGCCGTAATACCTCTGCTCATTCGACAAAACATACATCGGCACCTGTGAATGAGCATCCGCCATCTGCTCCAGCAGCTCATCCGCCATCCTCTCAATAAACCCGGGATCATTGCAGTTTTCATTTTCCTGCGCTTTCATTTTAATATTATTTATCACCACTTCACGCATAAGCTCGCTAATGCCCTGTATAGCTGCCGGAAGCAGACGGCTGCAGTTTTCTTCGGCTGTCCTGTATAAAAGCTCTTTATCGATCCTCCAGCTGTCCATATGCCTGTTATATATCAGAATTGAGGCATTCCCCATGCAGCTGTCCCCCATAAGATAATAGAACACTATGGCCATATCCAGGAAGGGTATATAAGGCACTTCCTCCAGAAGCTGCTCATTCTTCTCCGCGCTTATAAGCCGGTATACTATCCTTTCCTTTGCCTTATCCCATACCGTAAAAAAGCTGACATCAAAATCCTTATCGACCGCATAGTTTTCGAGCATACGGATTATCTCATCCATAATCGCCCCAAAAGTCATGCCGTCTTCATATTTTCTGAGATAATCATCAATATAAATGGTGGGCGTCACATTGCTCCCTTTTTTAAACATCGATACTCCGGTCAATACAAAGCCGTTATTCTTTCTTACTTTGCTTACGCGAACCTCTGCATCCTTCCCACCGTATTCCATTAATGCTTTCTTTACTTTTTCCTGAAATTCATTTATATCCATTTATTTTTCCTCCGTATTTTTAACTGATTTTTATACTGTGCACAAAAAAAGACAGCCAGACTTGTCTGCAGTCTTGGCTGTCTTATAAATCGTTTTCAGCTCAGCGCATCAGCGCCGGTCGATCGGTAATTAAACGCGGCTCAAATACTCTCCGGTTCTGGTATCGATCTTGATCTTCTCACCTATCTCCACAAAGAGAGGTACGGAAACCTGTGCTCCGGTCTCAACAGTAGCGGGCTTGGAAGCGCCGGTAGCTGTATCACCCTTGAAGCCGGGCTCGGTATCGGTGATCTCCAGTTCTACGAACAGAGGAGGCTCGATAGCGAATACACTTCCGTTATGTGAGCAGACCTTAACCATCTCATTTTCCTTCACAAACTTGAGAGCATCGCCGATAGTCTCTTTGTTGAGAGCTACCTGCTCATAGTTCTCTGTATCCATGAAGTTGAACAGATCTCCGTCTGAATAGAGATACTGCATTTCCTTTCTGTCTATGCGCGCCTGGGGACATTTTTCGGTAGGTCTGAATGTACGCTCAACAACGCCGCCATTCTTAATATCCTTGAGCTTGGTCCTGACAAAAGCTGCGCCCTTGCCGGGTTTTACGTGCTGAAACTCAACTATCTGATAAACGCTGTTGTCCAGCTCGATAGTCATACCATTCCTGAAATCACCTGCAGAAATCATTAATACTTCCTCCTGGATTGTCTAACTTTTTACGAATACCTGCATAGTATAACCTATGGCAAGATTATTTTCAACTGTTTTTTTATCTACATATTACTGCTCTACATCCTTCATGGAGAAGGTATATCTTCCCGGATTCTTGGGATCCTTGCCAAGGCAGATTACCTTAACCTCATCTCCTATCGCAAGCACATCCTCAACCTTGTCGATCCTGCGGTTGGCGATACGTGAAATATGTACCATGCCTTCCTTGCCGGGAGCGAACTCTACGAAAGCGCCGAAGTCTTTGATGCTTACAACCTTGCCGGTGAAGATCTGGCCTTCTTCAAACTCGGTAACGATGGTCTGGATCATCTTAACTGCATCATCCATAGCCTTGGGATCGGTGCCGCATACGCTGACTGCGCCGTCATCGGTGATGTCAACCTTAACACCTGTACGCGCGATGATCTCGTTGATGGTCTTTCCTCTCTGGCCCACAACATCACCGATCTTTTCGGGATCGATGGTTATCTGGATGATCTTGGGAGCATACTCGTTAACAGTAGCTCTGGGAGCTGCTATAGCGGGCTTCATGCAGTTCTCCATGATGAAGAGTCTTGCATCACGGCAGCGTGCGATAGCACCCTCTACGATAGGTCTGGTAAGACCATGGATCTTGATATCCATCTGTATAGCGGTGATACCGTCCTTTGTACCGGTAACCTTAAAGTCCATATCTCCGAAGAAGTCCTCAAGGCCCTGGATATCGGTAAGCAGTACGAAATCATCATCGGTCTCGCCTGTTACCAGACCGCAGGAGATACCTGCAACCATCTTCTTGATGGGAACGCCTGCAGCCATAAGAGACATACAGGATGCACAGGTACTTGCCATTGAAGTGGAACCGTTGGATTCAAAGGTCTCACTTACGGTACGGATAGCATAAGGGAATTCCTCTTCACTGGGGATAACGGGGAGCAGAGCGCGCTCTGCCAGAGCACCGTGTCCTATCTCACGTCTTCCGGGTCCGCGGCTTACCTTGGTCTCACCAACGGAATATGAAGGGAAATTATAATGATGTATATATCTCTTAGCCTTTACATTATCATCAAGTCCGTCAACCTTCTGTGCCTCAGAAAGAGGTGCCAGGGTACATACGTTGCAGATCTGGGTCTGTCCACGGGTAAACATTGCAGAACCGTGTACACGGGGTATGATA
Source organism: uncultured Lachnospiraceae bacterium (assembly GCA_946612125.1). GTDB lineage: Bacteria > Bacillota > Clostridia > Lachnospirales > Lachnospiraceae > NK4A136. The sequence goes on from CAMOEK010000001.1 coordinate 29,864, forward strand.
TCAACCTCTGCTGCAAGCTTTCTGATCTGGGTAATCTCACGGCCGTCGGGACGCTTGTGATCTTTAAGGATCATCTTACGTACGGTCTTCTTCTCATACTGATAAAGAGCCTCGCCAAGAATAGCAAGCCATTCCTCATTATCTGCAAAAGCTTCCTCAAGACGCTTCTGGATATTGGAGATGTTCTCCTCACGAACCTGCTTCTCATCAGTAAATACTGCTGTCTCCATCTCTGCGGGAGGAACGATCTCTTTCATCTTTGCAAAGAGTTCCTCGGGAACTGCGCAGCTCACATACTCATGCTTGGGCTTGCCAACCTCTGCAACGATCTGATTGATCCAGTTGATTATCTTCTGGTTTACATCGTGAGCGGTATAGATAGCCTCGAGCATCTTGGACTCAGGGATCTCGTTTGCGCCTGCTTCGATCATGATAACCTTCTGTGCGGTAGATGCAACAGTAAGCTTAAGGTCACCGGCTGCCCACTGCTCCTGGGTAGGGTTGATGATAAGCTCGCCGTTGATCATGCCCATCTGTGTCATAGCGCAGGGACCGTCAAAAGGAATATCGGAAATGCAGGTTGCGATCGCACTGCCCAGCATAGCTACAAGCTCGGGGCGGCATGCGGGATCAACGCTCATTACCAGATTATCAAGTGTAACATCATTTCTGTAATCCTTGGGGAATAAGGGACGCATGGGTCTGTCGATAACGCGGCTGGTAAGCACAGCGTTCTCCGATGCCTTTCCCTCTCTCTTATTAAAACCTCCGGGGATCTTTCCTACTGCATACATCTTCTCCTCATATTCAACAGAAAGGGGGAAGAAATCGATGCCGTCCCTGGGTTTTTCTGATGCTGTAGCAGTTGCAAGAACGGTGGTGTCACCGTAATGCATAAATGCTGCGCCGTTTGCCTGCGCGGATACTCTTCCGATATCTACGGAAAGTGTTCTGCCGCCGACTTCAATACTGTAAGTCTTGTACATATTTCCTCTCTTTCCGGCTCTTTCGAGCCAATTTAGTGGTCATAAGACCGGGTTTAGGTTACACCCGGGAGAGGATCGCCCCGAAAACACTGAACAATGTTCAAATCTTTTGAGCACTCTTCAGTGATCTCGTCGGCAGTTCCGTTCCCGGGAATTAAAGATAAAACGGACACGGAGCTTATAGTTCCGTATCCGTTATTCTTTTCCGGATTACTTACGAAGGCCGAGTTTATCGATCAGTGCACGATATCTCTCGATGTCCTTCTCCATCAGGTAGTTCAGAAGACCACGGCGCTTACCGATAAGCATGTACATACCGCGGCGTGAGTGATGGTCAAGAGGGTGATCCTTAAGATGAGCTGTAAGCTCTTCTATTCTTGCGCTGAGAACCGCAACCTGTACCTCAGGTGAACCGGTATCTCCCTCTGTGCGCGCATACTCCTTCATGATTGCCTGCTTCTTCTCTGCTGAGATCATTTAATTGTCCTCCTTATTATTATTCGGCCGTATCCGGGATGAGGGTCGGAGTTTCCCGCCTCTCAGACACGGTTAATCACACAACAGTCGATATTCTATCACAGCTGTTATTTTCTGTCAACCGTTTTACCTGGTAGTTCCGCGCTCCACCAGATATCCCTTGACCACCACATTTCCCTGGCGGTATTCGGGATCTTCGGTACGTTTCTTAATGATATTAATGCAATGATATATCATGGAATCTATATCCACATGCCAGGTTGTAAGTTCCACGCCTTCCACCACATACTCGGCATGATCGTCAAAACCGGTTACCGCAATATTATCGGGGACCTTATAGCCATACTTCTGCAGCGTCTCTATCAGTCTGAACGCCGCCTCATCACTGCTGCAGAGGAAAGCTTCAGGCATATCCACCGGCAGATGCATTTCTATAAAATTACCCTTTTTATCCCTGTCGGGAAGTATCCATCTGTTTATGATCTCGATATCCTTTGCCAGGAGATACTTCATAAAACCCATAAGCCTGTCCAGAATGGAACGCGTGGCCTTGTAGCTTCCCACAAAAGCTATCCTTCTGTATCCCCTTTTCACCAGATAACCGGTCAGGGCATAAGCGCCGTTGATATTATCTCCGGTAATTGCATCAACATCAAATTCTTCATTCAGGAAATCAAAGAATATGAGTTTGACTCCGGTACCGAGCACTTTCTCGATATACCCCGGTCTCATCTCTCCGATCATAACGCATTGCGAAGCAACATCCTTATTCAGGGATACCGGAAGTATTCCCTCTTCCTCGCTTTCCCTGCGCACGATCTCAAGTATTCCGATATAGCCGGCCGCCGAAAGCTCCATAACCATTTTCTGGTATATCTTTGCATAAAACGATCTTTCGGAAACATAGCGCTCCGCCACCAGTATAACGACGGAAACGCCGCTGCCCTTCTGCGCATTTTTCCTGTAACTGCCCTGATAGCCCAGTTCCTTCGCTTTGTCAACGATCTTTGCCCTCAGATCGTCCGACATGCCCTCTTTGCCTGCAAGCGCCTTAGACACAGTCACTATGCTGACTCCCAGTTCCCCGGCTATATCTTTCATTGTAACCTGTTTTGTCATCCGCATCCCCCTTAATCCCCAAAAGTGATCCTATCCAAAGAAATCGAAAACAGTGTTCTTATTCAGTCTGTTTAAAACGTAAACTTATCAGCAAAGAAAGCTTCCAGATCATCGATAGCTATTCTCTCCTGCTCCATGGAATCACGGAAACGCACGGTTACCTTGTGATCCTCTTCGGAATCGAAATCATATGTGATGCAGAAAGGAGTACCTATCTCGTCCTGACGGCGGTAACGCTTTCCTATGGTTCCCCTGTCATCAAACTCGCAATAGTATTTCTTTGAAAGCTGTCTGAAGATCTTCTCTGCGCCCTCATTAAGCTTCTTTGAGAGAGGCAGCACACCGATCTTTACGGGTGCTATAGCCGGATGGAAATGAAGTACCGTACGCACATCAGGCTTTTCGGGAGTACCCAGATCCTCTTCATCATAAGCTGCGCAAAGGAAAGCCAGCACCATACGGTCAGCTCCCAATGAAGGCTCAATTACATAAGGGATATACTTTTCATTCTTGCTCTCATCAAAATATGTCATATCCTGTTTGGATACATTCTGATGCTGGGTAAGATCGTAATCCGTACGGTCTGCAATACCCCAGAGCTCACCCCAGCCGATGGTAGGGAAGAGATATTCGATATCCTGCGTACCCTTTGAATAGAATGCCAGCTCTTCGGGATCATGCTCGCGGAAACGAAGTTCCTCTTCCTTCATGCCAAGCGAAAGCAGCCAGTCCTTGCAGAACTTCTTCCAATACTCATACCACTCAAGGTCAGTACCGGGTTCGCAGAAGAATTCAAGCTCCATCTGCTCAAACTCGCGGGTACGGAAAGTAAAGTTTCCGGGAGTTATCTCATTACGGAAACTCTTACCTATCTGGCCGATACCAAAAGGAATATTTCTTCTTGATGTACGCTGTACATTCTTAAAGTTAACAAATATACCCTGTGCGGTCTCGGGGCGCAGATAAACGGTTGCAGATGCATCCTCTGTAACGCCCTGGAAAGTCTTGAACATCAGGTTGAACTGTCTGATATCGGTAAAGTTATGCTTGCCGCAGTTGGGGCAGGCTATGGAATTCTCTTTGATGAAGTTCATCATCTTATCAGCATCCCAGCCATCAACACTGCTCTCAAGAGTCACGCCGTTATCATGAGCCCAGTCATCGATCACCTTGTCTGCGCGGAAACGCTCGTGGCATTCCTTGCAATCCATCAGAGGATCGGAGAAACTGCTCAGATGGCCGCTGGCGATCCAGGTCTGGGGATTCATCAGTATCGCGCAGTCAACACCCACATTATAAGGATTCTCCTGCACGAATTTCTGCCACCATGCGCGCTTCACATTATTCTTTAACTCTACACCCAGGTTTCCGTAATCCCAGGTATTTGCAAGGCCTCCGTATATTTCCGATCCGGGATAGATAAAGCCCCTTCCCTTGCAAAGGTTTTTGATCTTGTCAAGTGTCTTTTCCATGTTACTCCTCCTGTTTCAATAAATTATTATATAAGTCCCGTCCTCTGAAGCCTCCACCGTCTTTGCATCGGTCTGCTTCATGCTCTGGGTATAAAACTTAACCGCCGAAGGCATCCTTATTCTTCCGTGCCCCGTAAATATCATGATCTTTTTGTCAGCCATGTTCATCAGATCATTCTTTCCTATAACATGTTCGGGCTGCTGCGTATAGGCAAGCGCGCAGTCCAGATCATATCCATTATCATAAGCCTCCTGCACCGTTCCTGTAAAGAGGGAATAAGGCATATATGCATCATAATCCTTAACCGATGCAAAATGAAGATATACGCAGATATTGTTTCCGATCCGTTCCGAACCCGTCACACTGATGCACTCTGCGCCTTTTGACGCATTATATGCCGCAAGCTCCTTATTTATATATTCCATGAGCTCGCTCTCATTATAATAGTTTTTAGAGAAATCATCCAGCAGCGCAGCCTCCACACTTCCATCCGAAGATAAGGAGAAACTGCCCAGATCATTTCCCGGTTCCGAATATCCGTCTTCGCAGCCCGTCAGCATCAACACCGCTCCCATCATAGCTGCGATCTTAGCAATAGCTTTTGATGCCATTTATCCCTGTTCAGCCTCCGTGATCTTAACTTTTATCCTGACCTTTTTTCCGTTTATCTTAGATACGATCTTTGCCTTACCGGCCTTAAGCGCATGAACATTTCCTTCTTCATCCGCATAAACCTTTAGAGGATCCGAGCTCTTAAACACAAGCGGCTGATACAGCACTCCGTTATCCGCGTCAATATCAAGCTTTATTTCTTCGCCCTCTTTAATGTTCAGCACATAATCAAAATCCTTTTCCCGGTGAAGTGCAGCATCCGTCTGAAGCAGCGGGCATTCCGAATATACCCTGAAGACAAAGTCAAAACCTGCCCCTTCCACCTTATACGGGGAATAGCTGCACTTTATCACACATTCGCCTCTTCCGACAGTCTTTATCTTTCCGTTCGCCCAAAGCTTAAGCACGCCGTTATTTTCTTCAATATTCCATTCGGCGCTGTTTTTCTTCACTCCGGGGATCTTTATCTTCCTGCTCTGCCCAAGATTCAGATATATCTCCTTTTCCTGAGGCTCCGCAACCGTAACGCTTATCTTAACTCCGTTACTGCATACCAGATTCGTTTCGCCCACGCCGATAGCCGTCATCTTCCCAAAACGGCTGATATATACAACGCTGTCAGCATAAGCTTTTCCCGCCCCGTAAGGCTTCATATCCCGGTCAGAGGTCCAGCTTGCATTCTTAAACGAATAACCGGACAGGGAAAGCTTAATACTCTGCATCGGTGAAAGCTCGATCTCATCTGCTTTGCTCTTAAGCGTTACCTGCTTTTCGTTTTTCTGAACTTTGATATTTGTCTTTACCACTTTCGAAGATATAACGGCATAGACCGTAGCCCCGCCTTCCATGTTCGCCGTAATAACTCCGTCTTCCAGTTTTATAACATTAGGATCCGAACTGTAATAATACACCGGATAAGATTCTCTTACGTCAGAGCCGTCAATGCATACAAAGAAAAGATCATCCGCCTTTAAGCTGTCCCCCTCATTCATAAGATAACTCTTTTTTGAGAAATGCGGTTCACTGACACATACTTCATATTCTTGTCCGCTCATATTCTTTAATACGGTCCTTCCGGCTTTTTTTGCCGTCAGGACGCCGCCGCTGTACCTGAGTATATTCTTATTTTCGATCTGCCAGTCTTTATCCTGCAGCGTAAAACTCTGCCCCTTGACCATAAACAGAGTATCACCGCTCATATCAGGAACAGAGCAGAAGGCTGATATATCCGTAACCGGATCCGGTCCGGGGTCGGGGATCGGCCCATAATAATCCGAAGTCAGGGCATTGATGACAAAATTGCTGCGCTTTGATGTTGCAGATGAATTCAGTATATCCTTCCACTGCATACCGTCATCGGAATAATAACTCTGTCCTGCACCGCAGCCCACCTCATAGGCGATACCGTTGGATCTTGAATAAGCTCTTTCATATACTATTGATTTATTATCATTTCTCTTTATGACTACAGCGAAGCTCTCTCCTGCCTTAACGATAACGCTTTCCTTAAGATCGATGGTATACTTCCCGTCCAGATAGATCATAGCCGAAGTAGTGGCGTTTTCAACCTTCTTTCCGGATGACGGTCCCTTTTTGGGATCGACCGATTTATAAATACTTATCTCTATTCCGGTGCCGTCTTCGGAAAGGCCAAATGCATCAAAGCTTACCGCTTTTATCTCTTCATAATCCGCGCCGCTGCATGCTTTATAAACATTTGCGCTGTACGGAACGGTTATATAACTCTTCGAATGTATCTGTGAAGTATAGAAATAATTATTCGCCGGAATATCTTCGGGCTTGACTATCTCAAATACCCATGCTGATTTCTGAACTGAGCCGTTGGGCATGGATAAGCTTGTGTCTTCATAGGATATCCAAAAGTAATTATTATAGCTCAATACTTCATCGCCGAAATTCCAGCTGTTACGCACCAGCCATGCGCCGTTATTCTCAGGTAATGTGTCGGACACGGGTTTGAAATATTCTCTCGGGAAGTCATCATCCCAGCCTACAAGGCAGACAGCATGATTGGTATTAACATTGGAATTTCCGTAATAACAATTATGTTCGCTGTTATAATAAGCATTAGTTGCGAAGAACGATACGCCCACTGCGCCGTTTTCCCGGATGAACTGCTTGATCACCCCTTTATTGTCTATATTTATCTCCATGGCATTTTTAAGGCGGACCACAGAAGAGTATTCTATGCCTTCGGGAGCATAAAGCCCCGAATTCATCTGCGTGGCATAGGTATACGGAAGCATATCCTCCGATACTGCTCCACGCCCGTTCATCAATGTCTGGGATGCAAAATCAAGATTCCCCCCGCAGTCCACTATTCCCTGACTGCCGGTATAGCTGATCGTATCTCCGGTATCACCTGCTATCGAAGGCGTTCCCTGTCTGTAGCAATAATAAACCGTATGCAGCTCTGAAAGATCTATATCTGTTCCTCTGTCCGTAAGGCCGTGATTTATCATATAGAATTCACTGAGCGCCATAGCCGAGTGCACCCAGCAGCTGCCATAAGGATTCTGATTTCTGTTTACCGGATACCTCTCAGTAAAATAAGCAGCGATATTTTCGCTCTCCGTATGTGCATAGGGAAAATTGCTGCTCACTGCCTCACTTTGGGCAGTATAAGAAGCCGTATGCAAACCGCTGCCGGCATCCATCCCGCTTTTTATAAGTTCAAAACTGATATCATCATTAACTCTGGTAACAGCGCCCTTTCCGGGGATCTCAAAATAGTCGCCTTCCTCTTCCCCCGAGCCCTGCTCTTCATCGATAAAATAATCTTCCTCTCCGGCTTCGGCAAAAGGGACGCCAAAATAAGCTCCCGACACGATCCATATTCCCAGGATCATCGACATCAGCTTAACAAGCCCTGATCTTTTCATAAAACCTCACCTCAAAAAATAATGCGTTAATTATAATGTCAGCATCATGTTTTAGCAATAAATTCTTTATGCGAAAAGCGCTCGAAATCTCCCCCGGTCTGCGGAAAGATAAGTTTGTACGCCCTTAGATACTGAGTTTTTTTTCCTTTATGGGGGTGTCCGCCGTATTTGATATCGCCGGCCAGCGGATGTCCGATCGAAGCCAGATGCGCCCTTATCTGGTGAGACTTTCCCGTAAACAGTTCAACCTCCAGCAGTGTATATCCGCCTCTTTGCTCCAGGACACGATATCCGGTTTTTACATAAGCATTGTTGTTTCCGATAATACCATTATGTTTACCGAGTGGGTCAATCCGGACGATATTATTCTTTTCGTCCTTACGCCATATACCTTCCAGGACTGCTTCGCCTTCCATCCTGCCCTCTGCAAGAGCCAGATAAAACTTTCGCAAACCGCGGTCTTTGATCACATCAGAGAGAAAGCGGCTTCCGGCGTAGGTCTTCGCGCATAAAAGAAGTCCCGATGTATTACGGTCCAGTCTGTTGCAGACCGAAGGCCTGAAAGCCTCTCCTGTATCAGCATTTCCTGCGCAATAAGCTCCCAGCCAGTCATTAATGCTTTTTTCCCCGCTTTTGTCCGACTGGCTCAGGATTCCCTCGGGCTTATCTATTATCAATACATCCCGGTCCTCATAAACAATATCAATTTCCGGCCCTTCCCACGACGCTTTTTCTGTTTCGCCGCCGCGCATCTTTTCGAAGGTTTCATCCGAAAAGAAAAGCTTTATAACATCACCTTCGGATAAGATATTACTGCCGTCCGATCTGCCCCCGTTCAAAGTGATGTTCTTTTTTCTTAACATCTTGTATATAAAGCCGCTTCCGGCTGCAGAGAGGTATTTTTTCAGATACTTATCCAGTCGCTGTCCGGCTTCTTTTTTTTCTATCTTTATTTCCTTCATTCTTATATGGATATCTGACAGATCACGATCAGAAGTTCATCGCTTTTTTCGCTTGCTTCGTCAGTTCTCTCGATCCGTTCCAGAAAGCTCTTTTCATCCGTATAGAGCTTGACACTCACCTTTCCTTTGCCTTCGTTCTTAAGCATGGTATGTATATGTTCCTCACCGCTTTTGGCCTTCTTCTCATCACCTGCCAGCAGCCCCAGCACCTCATTATCCGTGCATACGCAGCAGTACAGAGGAAATTCTTCCTTATATGCGGTAAGGTAAAAGTCAAAGCCCGCAGACGCTTTACATACAGCTTTTACTTTCTCATACAGTTCTTTGGGACAGACGAATTTCTTAGCCTTCTCAAACATGATCGCCGAAATAAGAAAACGCGCCGAAGGCAATACTCCCAGCACGGCGGCAACGGTAAGCAGATTATTGCGGCTTTTCGACCAGCTGATATCGGGATTTCTGTTCTTGGTGATGACCATACCCAGAATAAGCATTCCCAGAGATATGCAAAAAAGCAGGAGCGCTTTTATCCACTCCCGCTTTCCCTGGGCTTTTATATAGCCATAACTGCCTTTTAAGATCTGCTTAGTCACTGGATATCCCCGCCTTCGCCTTCAACCGGATTATCAAATATGCTGGGGGGAGCCGGCGTTTCCGGAACAGCTGCCATCGGTTCAGGTTCAGGCTGTGCATTGAGCTCATTAAGATTATCCTGTACCGTTGTCCCTACAACATTCAGCGCATCAAGAAATCTGTTGGTATTACGCGTTGTGCTGTCAATACAGTCATAAATGATCCCGTTCAGGTTAAGAAGCATATCGTTCAGGTAAGCCTGGGCAGATGCCAGATAGCTGTCTGCCTCAAATCTTGCCTGAGAAATGATCCTTTCAGCCTCCTGGGCAGCAGAAGCAACCATATCATCTGCACGCTTGGTAGCCAGGCTGGTTATCTCCGACTGGCTCAGCATCTCGCTCGCTTCCTGATGCACCTTTGCCATAAAACGTTCAGCCTTATCATGAGACTCCTTCTCTATAGCATCGGCGTTCTCCATAAGTCTTCTGTATTTCTCAATTTCCTCGGGAAGATTGTTTTTTAACTGTCTTACGTAATCAACGATCATTTCCCTGTCGACTGCAATATGAGTGCTGCTCAAAAAAACAGGCTTACTCTGATTAATAAGCTGTTCCATCTGTTCAATGATGCTTTCAAGCTTGCTGTTGACCCTGTCCCTGTCCATACTACTCTCCCTCCGAAATGATCATTTTCGTTCTTTATATTTTTCGTATATGCGCTGAACAAGGAATTCAGGCACACACTGGCTTATGTCACCGCCAAAAGAGGCGATCTCTTTTACAGATGACGAACTCAGGTAAGCATACTCAAGGCTGGTGGTGAGGAATACCGTATCAACCTCTCCCCGTGACAGCTTACGATTGGTCTGAGCCATCTGCAGTTCATATTCAAAATCAGTGATAGCGCGAAGGCCGCGGATCACAACATGTACGCCCTTCTCATGACAATAGTCGATGACAAGCCCACTGAAGGAATCGACCTGCACATTGTCAAGATGCGCTGTCGCTTCCTGCAATATTTTAACTCGTTCCTCTGTGGAAAACAATGGAGATTTAGCTTTATTGTTGAGCACGGATACAGTGAGCGTATCAAACATTTCGGCTGCGCGCTCGATCACATCCAGATGTCCCAGAGTCATCGGATCAAAACTGCCGGGGTATATAGCATGTTTCATTTTTATTTTCTCCTCAGGAAGATATGTTTATTAGTTTTATAGACCTTTTCCTTGATTATGTCAAATCCAAGACCGGAAGCTATATCCTCAAGCTCCCTCTCCTTTTTTTCCTCGATGATGATGATCGTATCTTCCGTAACAGCCTTGCTGCGCTGCGCGGATATGAGCACCTGCTCGTCGAATCCCTGTCCGTAAGGAGCATCCACAAAAACAATATCCGCCGCTTCCCTTACGCCGTAGTTAAGAGCTGTTGCAGCATCCTGTCTGAATACCAGTGCGCGGTCAAAAAGCTTTGTATGCTTCAGATTATGCTCTATGCAGCCGATGGCATTTTTATCCATCTCAAAGAAATAAGCTTTTGCCGCCCCTCTGCTCAAAGCCTCTATTCCTATGGCGCCGCTGCCTGAAAACAGATCCACAAAAACACAGTCCGGAACATCGCTCTGCAGCACATTAAAGAGAGTTTCTTTAACCCTGTCCGTTGTAGGTCTGGTATTATCACCCTCGGGCGTCATCAGTTGCAGTGAACGGGCGCTGCCCGCTATAACACGCATCATTTGAGTTTGGTCCCCTTTGCATCACGTTTCTGCGCCCTTATAAGCGCCAGATCTATCTTCTTTTCATGGAATTCGACCAGATTTTTCTCTGTATGAGCGCTGCCTACTACAGCCAGCTCCACATAATCATCCTTTTCCAGTTTCATTCCCCTTACGCCCACGGCAGCCTTCTTCTTCATGGGCACCTCAAGACCGTCTATCTTTAACAGATAACCCTTATGGGTGAACATGGCCAGATATGACTGGTCATAGAGCACATCTACCTTAACTACTTCATCATCATCTGCCAGCTTGGTCGCCGCCACCATGCGCTTGGCCACATCAAATTCATCACCGGTAACATATTTTATCATAGCCTGCTTTGTTACAAACAAAAGCCTTAAAGTGCTGACCTCTGCCTGATCCAGCACGCAGATAATATCTTCCTGCTGTGAATCGAAATTGCTTACATTATCGAAAGGTATACCCTTGTCCCTGAAACGGCCGTGCGGCAGATCGGCAACTTTTATCGTATGCAGATTACCCTTATTTGTAAAGGCGCAAAGTTTGCCGGTATTCTTACAGTTGATCACCCATGCATTTTCTGTTTCGATCGCTTCCCTGTTGCGTTCAAGAGTAGCAGTATCAACAGTCTTGCAGTATCCGAAGCGGTCCATAAGAAAGACAACATCCATCTCTTCCATCTTTTTCTCTTCATAGACCACTTCTTCCGCATTCTCTATAGATGTCTTTCTGGGCGCCTGGTAGGTCTTCTTCATGGCCTGCAGGTCTTCGATGATCACGTTTGCCATGGATTCGCGTCTGTCCAGGATATCTTCATAACGGAAAATATTTGCGGTAGTCTGCTCATATTCACGATTAAGCGCTTCGATCTCGAGGCCTATCAGTCTGTACAGACGCAGCTCAAGTATCGCATCGGCCTGGCGCTCGGTAAAATGCAGCATGCCGGCCATTATCTTTGATTCCTTGCTCTTAAAGTTTATACCGTCGGTGATTCCTTCGACCAGGCATGCCTTTGCCTGGGGACGGTCTTTGGAACCGCGGAGTATCTCTATGATCAGGTCTATAACATTGCAGGCCTTGATAAGACCTTCCTGTACTTCCTTTTTCTCCCTCTCTTTAGCCAGCAGATTAGTATATTTCCTGCGGTTTAATTCAAACTGGAAATTCACATTATGTCTGATAACGTCCTTAAGACTCATGGTCTCGGGTCTGCCTTCGGCTATGGCCAGCATATTAAATCCGAAGGTATCTTCCAGTTTGGTCTTCTTATAGAGCATATTGGTGAAGTTTTCCACATCGGTATCCTTCTTAAGCTCTATAACTATGCGTATGCCTTCCTTTGAAGACTGATTTGAGATATCAACTACATCCGTAGTCTTGCGGCTTTCAGCCAGCGCCGCAACATCGGCCAGGAATTTGGCTATGCCCTGGCCTATCATGGTATAAGGTATCTCCGTGATGACTAAAAGCACATGTCCGCCTTTTGCATTTTCGGTTGTTACCTTGCCCCTTATCTTTATCTTTCCGCTGCCGCTCTCATAGATCTGCAGCAGTTCGTCTTTATTTGTGACTATACCGCCGGTAGGGAAATCGGGGCCCTTGATATACTTCATCAGTCCCTCGGTAGTTATATTCTCATCCTTTATATAGGCTATAGTCGCGTCGATAACCTCGCCCACATTATGAGGAGGGATCTTTGTAGCCATACCTACGGCTATACCTTCACTGCCGTTCACCAGCAGATTGGAAAAACGTGCCGGAAGTACTGAGGGTTCTTTTTCCGTTTCGTCAAAATTCGGCTGGAAATCCACTACATCCTTATCCAGATCGGCCAGCAGTGCCTCCTGTGATATACGCGCCAGCCTGGCCTCCGTATAACGCATTGCAGCGGCGCCGTCGCCTTCGATATTGCCAAAGTTTCCGTGACCGTCAACAAGCGGAATGCCTTTTTTAAACTCCTGGGTCATTACCACCAGAGCATCATAAATCGAAGAATCACCATGGGGATGATACTTACCCATGGTATCACCTACGATACGCGCGCTCTTTCTGTGCGGCCTGTCATAACGCACTCCCAGTTCATACATATCATATAAAACGCGGCGCTGAACGGGCTTAAGGCCGTCGCGCACATCAGGCAATGCACGTGAAATGATAACGCTCATCGCATAATCTATATAATTTTTCTGCATTACCTCGCTGTACTCTGTTTTTAATATTCTGTCATTTGATTCCATGAATGTCTACTCCTTAAATAGCCGCAGCATTATACTCTTTTGGATCACAGCCTCCCGCAGGCGGTCACGGCTGATTCCTGATAATTTTATACATCCAGCACTGCATCCGTGGCATTCTCATGGATGAAGCTGCGGCGCGGTGCCACCTCGCTGCCCATCAAAAGTTCCGTGGTATCGGATGCCAGAATGGGATCTTCAATATCGACGCGCTTTAAAAGACGGCGTTCGGGATCAAGCGTAGTTTCCCACAGCTGTTCCGGATCCATTTCTCCAAGTCCTTTATAACGCTGCAGTGTAAAGCTGCCCTTATGGGTCTTTCTGTATTTTGCCAGTGCAGCATCATCATAAAGGTATTCTTCTTTTCCCTTCGAAGGCACTGCCTTGTACAGTGGCGGCATAGCTATATAGACATGGCCTTCCTGTATGAGTTCCGGCATAAAGCGGTAAAACAGCGTAAGCAGCAGCGTACAGATATGCGCGCCGTCCACATCGGCATCGGCCATTATGATTATCTTGTCGTATCTTAATTTAGTGATATCAAAATCATTGCCGTAGCCTTCGGAAAAGCCGCAGCCAAAGGCATTGATCATGGTCTTTATCTCGGCATTAGCCAGCACCTTGTCGATGCTTGCCTTCTCCACGTTAAGCGTCTTACCTCTGATAGGCAGTATAGCCTGGAATTCGCGGTTGCGGGCAGTTTTTGCGCTGCCGCCTGCGGAATCACCCTCTACTATAAATATCTCGCATTTACTTGCGTCCCTGGAGCCGCAGTTAGCCAGCTTGCCATTAGAATCAAAGGAATATTTCTGCTTGGTAAGCAGATTGGTCTTTGCCTTCTCCTCGCTCTTACGTATCTTAGCTGCTTTCTCTGCGCAGCCTATTACATTCTTTAAGACTTCAAGATTTCTGTCAAAATAATGAACTGTTTCATCACCGGTAACCTTGCTCACGGCTTTGGCAGCATCCTGGTTATCCAGCTTGGTCTTGGTCTGTCCTTCAAAGCGGGGATCCCTGTGCTTGATGGAGACCACTGCTGTCATACCGTTACGGACATCGGAACCGGTGAAATTCGGATCCTTCTCTTTGAGCACGCCCAGCTGCCTTGCATAACTGTTGATGACGGTCGTAAACATGGTCTTAAAGCCTGTGATATGCGTACCGCCTTCAGCGTTATAGATATTATTACAGAAGCCCAGGACTATCTCATGGAATTCATTCACAAACTGGAATGCGCATTCCACTTCAATATCTTCCTGCTCGCCTTTAAAATAAACCACATCATGTACGGCTTCCTTGCCCTTATTAAGCGCCGCAACAAAGCCCTTGATGCCCTCCGGCTCATGGAATTCAACTTCGTCGGGCTCTGCTCCGCGCAGATCCTTAAAGTAGATCGTAAGCTGGGGATTCAGATAAGCAGTCTCGTGAAGACGCGATTTGATATCTTCGGCCTTGAACCAGGTCTTGTCAAAAATGGTATCATCCGGCGTAAAATTGACCTTTGTGCCGGTCTTTTTTGTATTGCCTACTACGGGTAAAAGCCCCGCCTCAAGTTCGGTAACGGGATTGCCTCTCTCGTACTCGTCCTCATAAATATGACCGTTACGCTTTATGGTCACCTTAAGATGGCTTGACAGAGCATTAACAACGGATGAACCCACACCATGCAGACCGCCGCTGGTCTTATAAGCGCTGTCATCAAATTTACCGCCTGCATGAAGCGTGGTGAACACCAGACGCTCGGCGCTGATGCCTTTTGCATGCATCTCTACAGGCATACCGCGGCCGTCGTCTTCCACAGTGGCAGATCCGTCCTTTTCAAGCGTGACCCAGATATTGTCACAATGCCCTGCAAGATGCTCATCTACAGAGTTATCAACTATTTCATAAACCAGATGGTTCAGACCCTTCGTAGAAACCGAACCTATATACATACCCGGGCGTACTCTGACCGCCTCCAGGCCTTCCAGCACGACAATATTTTCCGCGCCGTAATTATCTTTCTTATTATCTGCAGCCATATCTTCCTCACTAGATATTGTATATTTTGACACGCACAAGCGCTATTTTAACAAAAAGGTCAACATAAGTCAACAGGCAGCCGAACTTTTGTTCGCCCGTCAGTCTCAAATAAAAAATCCTTCTTCTCCGTCCGGGCCGGCAAAATAATCCTGCCGTCAGAGCCTTAGCCTTCCCGGACGGATCCCGGGATCTTACATTAAATTACCGTAATAGGGCATGGAATTTGCTGCGCCGCTTTGCTCTGCATAGTCAGGATTTATAATATCCTGCGAATCTTCATAGTGTATCTTGCAATCGCTGATCCAGGGCTGACGCGTTTCATCAAGGTCACACTGGAAATTGATCTTCATGCCATCGTCATACATTTCAAAGCCCATACCACCCAGCGTTTCAGGTGTGGTAAGCCGTTTTCTTAAGACCTCACGATATTCGGGACTTACCAGCTTATCATGCATGGGTCCATGAGAATATATGCCGGAAAGCTGCCTGATCAATATATCGATCAGCTTCTCCGTGTCCGTATAGAATTCCGCCACGCTCATCTGATGTCCGTCTGTTGTGCTGAAACAGTATGTTTTATGGTCACCGAACGGATCTGTATTCATAAGTCCGCCTTCTATCGGCAGATAGTAAGACTCACATCTGAGCATCAAAAACCAGAAAAAGCCCTTTCCGTACCTAGGGCGGAAATCTCCCAGCAGGCGGGCTGCGTGGCACATACCCGTTCTTTTATCTTCCGGGACCTTTGCCATTGCATCGTAGAGCCAAAGCCCGCGGGCCTTCTCTTCTTTATTGACCTGTTCCATCCACAGATCAAGGCTGTTTTTTAACGCCTCCGGTACCTCACCGGACATTTTCCATCTGCCCGTCGGATATTCCACTTCATAGTCATAAGCTTCCCCTCGCAGGGTGACGGTTTCCTTATCTCTCCCTTCCCGACTGAGCTCAACACTGTAAGCATCATTATCTCTCTTTGAAACTATTCGCAGCATGGACTTTGTACTGTGAAATTCCATCCTGCCATAGTCAAGTCCCGCCTTTACCAGAAGCTTTAAGATAAACAGATGAAGTTTATATCCATCCTTTTTCCATTCCTCGGGAACAAAGATATGATTTGCTCTCGCATGATACGGTTCTTTATAAAACTGTATCGAAAGATCGAAGCTCTCCGCAGCCGCAGGTACACCGTCCTGCCATGCATCAAGACCGTTTATCTGATCCAGCTTTCCGTTTGCTATACAAAGAGCCAGCTTGTTCATCTCTTCAGGGCTTATCTCTACATCCGGAACCTTAAAGCCCCGCTGCTGCATCCCGGCCATCATCATCATCATACCGCCGGACATATTGGTACCTAAGGAACCGGGCGCACAGCCGCCCTTATCCATCACAGCTTTTATGATACCGCCGCCGTCTTCCGTCCGCTCTATATCAAAAGTATAATAACCCTGATAAGGCGGCATCGGCGCCATCATGCCGCTGTTCTCCTTAAACGGTACCTGGACTTTTAAACAAAGTTTTCTTACTCGGTAATCCTGAAACCACTTGATCGCTTTTTCATTTGTATTGATATGCACCTCACCGTATTTGGGTGCTTCATAAGGTTCTCTCTCAAAACACCTCGGGCTGTATTGCATATCATAGACTACCATGTTCATCCTGGTCGTCAGAGCGCAATACTCGGGATTGACCGACGTATGATATACAAATGTGGTAAAAGAATCGGGAATATCATTTGCGCACAGGATCCAGTCCGATTTACTGTCCGGATCCTGCTTAAGAGCATACGAAGCTGTCTTCTTTTCCCCGTACTTTTCATATATCAGAGTTCTTTCTTCAACTGTAAGCACGGCACCGTTTTCGCACTGCTCATACCACTTGCCCAGTAGCTGCTCTGCTATCTTTTTCTTCTCTTCGTCCATATCCCCCCCGATATCTGCGATCATTCTGCCGGTCTGACGACTACATTTATCGTTATGGTCTTGCCATTGATCTTTGCGCTGAACTTGCCTTTTCCTGCCTTTCTTGCGATCACATGGCCATATTCATCAACAAAAGCATTATCGGCCTTACTGCTCTTAAATACCACAGGCTGCTCCGCCCCGGATATTTCCAGATCCAGTTCTTCACCTTCATTAACATACAATTCGTACTTGCTGCTGCTGATCTTACCCAGTTTTGATGATATCTGTTTGATATCGATATCCTCAACGATCACCGTAGCAGTGTAAACCCCGTTATCCGTCTGTGCGCTGAAAACGGCTGTTCCTGCGCTTACAGCCTTAAACCTGCCTTTTTCAAAAATACATACTGAGCTGTCAGAGCTAATCCATAAAGGATTCTTTACGCCGATTATCGCAAGCTTTTTGGTCTTTCCTTTGTTAATATGCAGCGTGCGTGTCTTAGGCGTTACTTTTTCCTTAACGGTAACGGTAGAATTATATGCCTTGCCGTTGATATATGCTGTTATTTTTGCCTTGCCCTTTGCAACAGCCGTAACAGTACCATCCTGCTCCACTGTTGCCACATCGGGTGCCGCGCTGTACCAGAAAACGGGAAGCTCAGCAGGATTGTTAAGCTCTAACTTAAATGAATAACTCAACTCTGCATCTTCTATCGTAAACTTATACGACTTAGTTACCGTAGGCTGGCTCACATGCACTCTGAGCATCCTGCCGGTATCCGTATACCAGATAACAGCATCACCGGCTTTCTTTGCAACGAAAGCCCCCTTCTTACTTACGCTGACAATCTTTTTGCTGTCCTTATCTTTTTTATCCACATACCAGCCGGGGCCGATATTG
>CAMOEK010000002.1:0-47753 GCA_946612125.1 uncultured Lachnospiraceae bacterium
CAAGCTTACTCTTACCAGCTTAAAGACACCTGAATATACTGCGCCCACGGCAGCAGCATTAAGCTATACCGGATCGGCACAGAAGCTTCTTATTCCGGGAACTGTAACGAAAGGAGGAAAGTTCGAATACAGCGAGGATATGAATGACTGGAGTGAGGAGATCCCCGAAGGAACGGAAGCCGGCGAATATACGGTTTACTACAGGCTTACATCTACAACGGAATATAATGGAGTAGAAGCTACACCCATCTATGTACGTATCCGTAACGCTGCGTACAGGCTTACTGTTGAGAACGGTGAAGGCAGCGGTGATTACGAGGAAGGGGAGAGGGTAACCATCAGTGCATCTGCTGCACCCGCCGGGCAGGTATTTGATAAATGGACAAGTGAGGATGATGTTGTCTTTGAGGATGAAGGGGCGTCAACTACCAGTCTTACAATGCCCAATAAGGCGGTGACGGTTAGCGCAACGTATAAAAAAGACGAGAAACCCCAGGCTGTATTAAAGAAAGCACCTGTAGCAAAGGACCTTAAGTATAACTGGAATTCCCAGGTACTTGTGACTGCAGGATCAGCCGACGGAGGAGACCTGTATTATGCTATAGGCAAGAGCGCAAAGAAGGCACCGGCCGAGAGCGGTTTCAGCAAGACCCTTCCTTACGGACGGGATCCCGGATATTATTATGTATGGTATTATGTTAAAGGTGATTCATTCCATTCCAGTACTGCTCCCGATTGCGTCACTGCCGTAATAAGGGATAAGAACGGGGAACTGCCGGATCCTTCTGGAGAGGATGATGTGACCGGCGATTCACCGCTGAATCCCACTGTGATCGTGGACAGCTTTACAACAGAGCTTCATCTTGTGAAGGGACAGAAGGGATCGATAGACAAGAGCCTCTGGAAGAGCAGCAAGGATTGCGGATTTAAGAGCAGCGGCAAGCAGCTTACTGTTTCAAAGAAGGGCGTAATAGTTGCGAAGAAAGCTACTTCCGCCGGAGAGTATGTATTCCTTACCAGTAATTCAAGCGGAAAGAGTATAAAGATAAGCATAGCCCAGCCGGCATTCGGCGAAAAGAAGATCAGCATGGAAGCTGGGGAGATTAAGAGTGCTGGCTTTACCACCGGAGACAGTGAGCTGGGAGTATATTATTACTCACCGTCGCCTGATATAGCCAAGATCGATCAGAGCGGAAATATCACTGCGGTAAGTAAAGGCAGCGTGGTCATTACCGCTTATGTAAACGGTAAGGCATACAATCTCAAGGTTAAAGTAAATGAGAAGAGTGCTGCAGCCCAAAAGACCATGCACATTATAGAAGGAAGCAAAAAGACCCTTAAGCTTAAAGGTGTTAAGAAGGTGGAATGGCAGAGCAGCAATCCTTCGGTGGTTACAGTACTGAATGCAAAGAAGGGCAAGATAGAAGCTAAGGGAACCGGTAAAGCGGAACTTACCGCAGTATCGGGAACTGCGACATACCGTATAAGCGTAACAGTGGAGGATCCTTCGATCAATACGGCCGGGATCAGCCGGAACGGAAAGAAAGGATACAGTTATACGGCAGAAATGACGGTCAATACCGAACAAAAGCTTAGCTTTGCATCCCTAAATATTGCCGAACATCCGGTTATCTTTAAGAGCAGTAAACCTGCTGTGGCTTATGTTGATGAGACCGGAACAATAGTGGCCCTTTCGAAAGGCAAGACCAAGCTTTCGGCCAGGGTCGACGGAAAGACGGTTACGATAAGCCTTAAGGTAAAATAGGGGAGTTAATATAATATTTGATGGAAAAAGGTGCCGCTATATGTTGCGGCACCTTTTTGTCAGCTTGCGCAAGCGGTTGATTTGTTATATGATATACACTGTAGTATTATTTTTTTCATACCAAAATAATAGGAGGGGATCATGAAAAAACTACAAAAGTTACTTGCAATGATGCTGACCGTGGTATTATGTGTCGGCACGATAGGCGATGCCGGCTTCAAAGTGTTTGCGGCAGATGCGGAGGATGAAACGGCAGCTGAAGAAGCCGCAGATGAGGAGGGAACCTCGGAAGAAACTGTTGTACCTGCAAAAGAGCAGGCAGAGGAGGATGAAGATCCTGTTGCCGGTGAGCCTGCTGATGACGGCGCGGTGACTAAGCTTATCGTTAACGGCACGAGTATGCTGGGGATCAAAGCCGGACATTTTCTTAAGCCTAATGGTGAACAGTATAGCGGAAGTATCGCTGAGGCTATGCAAAAGCCGTATATGTACTACGATAAAGAAGAAGGCATACTTCAGCTTCATGATATAACGCTTGACGGTAAATATGGCTTTTTGAATGATGGTGTATGCTCAACAGGTATCGAGTTTGCAGGTGACAAACTGATCGTTGAGGTTATCGGAGAGTGCCTGATAGAACAGGAAGGCGTTGCCGGAGAAGATGCTTACGGTATCAACGCAGATGGTGATCTGACCATCCGTAATACCCTAAAGGATGAAAAAGCAGTCTACGGTTCATTAAAGATCAAACCTGCAAGTAAAGCAAACTGGATATCTTCAATAAAATGTACAGGCAAACTGGACATTATCAACTGTTGTGACGCTGTTGGAAGCGAAGCAGGCTACGAGCCGGATGAAGGATTGACAGTTGAGGCGGGAGGATACGATGTAGTTCGATCGGTAAACGGCGCGGAGATAGACTGCAAAGGTGATATGATTGTAACGTATGCCACGGTTCGTGTATATCCTGCGGACAACGCAACAGCTACCAGAGGTATAGTTTGCGGGGGCGGGCTTAATATAGCATCCGGCTATGTTGCGGTGCTTAATATGAGTTTTAAAGAATATAATAATAGCGTCAGGGTTGCCATCATGGCTGAAGCTGACATCAATATCGGAGCTGATGCGGAAGTGGTAGCCATATCTGACGGAGATCACGGAACCGGTATCGGGAGCAGAAAAGGTAATATCGTTATCAGCGGAACACTGGCCGCCAACGGAAAAGTGGATGCTGTATATGCAAATAAAGAAGTTATTCTGAATGGCTGCGCTGTGAGATATCCGGAGGAGGGCAGAAGATCAGAATCAGGAAAGTCCATAGTAGACTATTATGGGGAATACCCTGATCAGGTCATGATACAAAAAGGCCGTTATTCAGATGTATGGGTAGGCGGACACAGACTGGCAAGCTGGGATAAAGATCTCAGCACTTTCTTTGAAACTGACGGCGCGGGAAGCTGCACTTTTGACGCCGAAACGGGGACATTGACACTTAAGAACATCAGTGGTGTTAAATATGGGGGCCCGGAAGGTACGGATATCTCACCCAGCGCTCCCTCCGAAAAACATGCGATATATGTTAAGGAGCCGCTTACGATAATCGGAGAAAATGTAAATATCGAGTATGATAAGGATATCATATATGCAAAAGATGCCACAGATATAAGCTTAAGCGGAAATTTCAGCTTTAAGAGCAAACTGGCAGCCGTAAACTCCGAGGGCGGAGTAAAGATCGTCGGCGGCGATACCGTTGTAAAGGCAGAGTGTGAGGGTACCGCTATCTACAGCGGACAGCTCAATATTACGGACGCCGTGGCCGAGATCACTTCAAATAAAACTGTCGGCATCATCAGTAAAAGATCGATATCGTTTAATGGCTGTGATGCTACTGTTAACGGAGACAGCAGGGCGATACTGGTTCTGTCATCGGAAGAGGATGCCATTACCATCAGTGATGATATTACGATCTTAGAGCCCGAAGGCGCAAAGATAACAAAAGAGGGGGGAGCGACTTTTATTGTTGACGGTACCAGTTTTGCAAAGAAAGTACATATCGGTAAGGCGTATGTTGCTCCTAAAGGATCTGCGCTCAATCCCGTGCCCGAAGGGCTTGATGTAGTTACCGCGCTTACCCTGGTAAAAGGACAGAAGTTCAAGATGCCTTCAAGCGGATGGACCGTTGCAAAGGCGGATAAGAAATATGTCACGATAAGCAAAAAGGGCAAGCTTAATGCAAAGAAAGCAACTCCCGACGGAAGTGTAGTCACGATCACTAACGGCAGCAGGACGATAGATATCAGGGTAATACAGCCTAAGTTTGAGTCGACAAAGCCCATCAAGATGGAAGCTAAAGAAGGAGCTGAACCTGTAAGCTGCGGATTTGTTGTGGGTGATGATACTGTGCCTGTGGCATATTACAGCAGTACACCGGATGTTGTTGCTGTAAATGATGAAGGCATGCTTGAAGCTAAGACATACGGAACATCTACGATCACAGCCTTTGTGAATGGTAAGGCTTACACCAGAAAGGTCAAGGTGACGGAACCTGAGCCTCTGAAAGAGCGTGAGATACATGTCAATCTTAATGTTTCAAAGAGCATTACCGTTAAGGGGGTTAAGATCAGTGAGTGGACTGTTCCTGATCCCGACAAAGAGCATGTGTCCGTTAAGAAAACAAAGGTTACAGCCAAGACTGCAGGCGAGTATATCTTAACGGGTAAGGATAAAAAAGATAATACATATAAAGTACATCTCATAGTGGATGATCCGGAGATAAAGGAACCGGCATTTGAGCCGGATGCGCACAAGGCCGGTACATATAAGTACAAGATCAAAACAGAGCCCGGCGTTTCTATTCCCCTTGAGTTTGCAAGCATGGATCAGCCTGTATTCTTCAGATCCGGCAACGGCGCTGTGGCTTATGTGGATGAAGAACTTCGCTTAAACCCGCAGGAGCACGGCAAGTGTAAGCTTACGGCAAAGATCAACGGAAAGACGGTGACTATAAGCGTAGTGGTTGAATAATATATTTGTAGTAATTTTTCACTATTATAATATGAAGGAGGGTGTCATGAAAAAGCTACAAAGGTTACTGGCAATGATGCTGACGGTGATCATGTGTGTCAGCACGATCGGAAATACCGGCATAAAGGTATTTGCGGAGGATGCTGCTGATGAAACTGCGGCGGATGAAAATGCAGCAGGTGATGAGGCTGCAGTGGAAGAAGAAATGCCGGCAGATGAGACCGTATCCGGGGATGAGGATACGGCCGAGGAAGAGCCGACGCTTATACCTGAGAATGAGGCGGATGTGGAAGAAGAGGAAGAAGAGGAAAATAATGACGAGCCCGGTTATTTCAACATCTGGGTTGGTGGCGTGCGCGTTTCCACAGATAATTATTCTAATATAGGCGGCGTTATCGGTAAGGCTTCGTATAATACTGAAACTAATACACTTAAGCTGAGCAGTGTAACGGACTTTGAGGGAAAATATCAAGGCGCGTATATATACGCAACACAAAGTCTGAACATTACCGGCGATATTGATTTTGACCCGACCGAAGAGTCTATGGGCTGGCGTAGTATCAACAGTATCATACGTGTCACGGGGGTAAATAATACCCTTACACTTGATAACGTCGATTTTAGAATGTGTCGCTTCAAAGGAGTTGATGTTGATGGTACTCTTAAGATAAGAAATAATCAATCGAAGCTTGATGTCGTGAACGAAAATAACTACGGTACCGGAATAAAGGCAGGCACAGCCGTATTTGAAGGAGGAAGCATCTATTCCAGCGGCGGTAATATAGGAATGGAAACAACAGGGAATCTTACAATAGACGGTGCTGAAGTGGTACTTTATTCTAAAGGCGCTCCGGATCATAAGGGATATGGTCTTTCCTGCGGCGGTGATCTTATCGTTAAGTCGGGTTCTTTGGAGATGTGGTACAACGGTCAGAATATGACTAAAGAACATGGAGCAGCGTTTCTGAAGGGCAAGCTCGATGTGGATTGGGCTAAGATGCGCATACCCGGCATGCAGTATTTTGAGTCAAACAGATTCTGGTTTGCAGACGGACAGGTTGCTGACAACACAGAAATATGTGAAGACAAGTCTAAAAGGTATCCTGTATGGGTAAACGGCATACAACTTAGTGAAGATAAAAGAGATGACATATTCGGATTGAAAGTTGAGCCTGCATCAGAATATTTATCAAAATATGATCCGGCTACAAAAACACTGTTGCTTGATGGCGTAACGGGATTTACCGGAACTAAGAACGGAAGTTATATCTATGCCGAAGAAGATATAATCCTGGAAGGCAGGGCACCCCTGGAGGATGTCTCGGATTGCGCAGATAAACTGATATCTACGTCAAGCGGCAAAAATATAACGATACAATGCGATATTGATGCTACTCATCTGAGATTTGATGAATTGGCCTATTCCGGAAACAATATTAAGACAGTAGGTGCAACGATAGATATTATCGCGATCACTACAGGTCTGCGCGCGGCTAAGGCAATAGAGATACAGAACAGTTCCATAACATCAAGCGCCGATAAATACGGCATTAGCGCAGGTACTGACATTACTGTGACTGACTCGGATGTATCTGCGGTGAGCAGGGGCGTGTTTGAAAACAACGGCGTGGCGTTGAATGCCGGAGGAAAGATTGCGCTTCAATCCGGAAATATTAAGGCGCAGGCAAAGGCAGAAAATGGCGGTACAGCTATACAGGGACAGAAGTCGGCGGACGGACTGAGCATAAATATCGAACAGCTGGAGATCATCAAGCCCGAAGGAGCCAAAATATCAAACGGTACAGTGCTCGATGCAAATGATAAGCCGGCTGCATATGTGGAGACCGGGGTGGTTACACCTTATGATGTCTGGGTGGGCAATACCCGCGTTACAGGCAAGAATTATGCGGATGTACTGGGGAACGGAAAAGTAAGTTATCATCACGGAAGCCGTACACTGGAGCTTAAAGACCTTACGACAGAGGATATCGGAGAGTTGTACCAGGTCAGCAGTACTTCTACTGCATGTATTTATTCGGAGCAGGAATTGCAGATAGTAGGTACGGCAGATCTTTCAGGAGCAAATTTCGGTATTTATCATACCAGGGGAATGCTGGGAATATCGGGAACTTTTAACATCGATGTTACAGCAACAGCCATTTACGGAATTGGTGAAAATGTATGGTTTAATATCTATGGCGGCAATGGAAAGCTTACAGCTTCAGCTCCGATAGCAAACTTTTCAGGTGGAGTTACGGTTTATAAGGGAGATTGGGAATTAACATCAAACACAGATACACTCCTGGCATTTGCTATTATTACAGGCAAAGAACTTGAGATCAAGGGCGGCAGGATAAAAGCGCATACTGACAGAGAAAATGAAAGCGCGATATTCGCAAGCGGAAAAATAATCCTGTCGGATACGGTTGATATTTATGAACCTGAAGGCGGGAAATTATCAGCTAACGGTACCATGATCGTTGATAAGGATGGAAATAATGCAGGTGATATCCTCATTGACAAAATGCTTACCAAGTATGCCGTGACATTTAATGCCAACGGGCATGGTACAGCCCCTGAAGCGCAGAATGTGCGAGAGGGCTTTTGTGCTAAGGATCCCGGAACGCTGACTGCAAGCGGCTGGATATTTAACGGCTGGGATGAGGAAAAGGGCTGCATCAACCTTTACGATTTTGAGACGCCCGTAACAGGACCGATTACTCTGTATGCAGGATGGCTGGATGCCAGCAAGACCTACTATAAGGTTGAGTTTGACTTAAACGGCCACGGGGCAGAGAGCGATAAGCCTGCCACCCAGACGATAGAGGAAGGCAAGCCGGCTTCTGAGCCTGCTAAGAAGCCTTATGCTCCCGGCTTTATCTTTAAGGGCTGGACTACCGAAAAGACCGGCAAAACCCTTTATAACTTTAATACTCCCGTGAATGCCGATCTTAAACTGTATGCTTATTGGGAAGCTGAAACTCCCACCTACACCGTGACCTTTGATCTGAACGGAAAGGGCGGCACAGCGCCTGCAGCACAGGTTATTGAAGAAGGCAAGACGGCAGTTGTGCCGGAAGAACCGGAAGATATCGAATATGTATTTATCGGCTGGTTTACTGATGAAGCATGTACTGCAGCCTATGTATTCACAACGCCTGTAACCGCTGATATCACCCTCTATGCGGGCTGGACGCTTAAGGCATCTGCGCTTAATCCCGTGCCTATCATAAAGGCAGGTGACACCGCGATCACGCTGGTTAAGGGACAGAAATTCACTCTTCCCGCGCTCAGCAGCGGAAAGTGGGCGGTAACAGCTAAGAACAAGTATGTATCTGTAAGCAAGAAGGGTGTGCTCAGCGCAAAGAAGGTGACTGACGGCGCTGATGTGTCTATAACCGATGGCGTAAGAACCGTAAAGATCACTATTGTGCAGCCTAAGTTTACAACTAAAACGATAAAGGCCGAGGTTACTGATTTCACGGGCAAGCCGCTTGGCTTTGACCCCGGCAGTACCGATCTTAAGGTTGCATATTATTGCAGTTCACCGGATGTGGTATTGGTAGAAGGGGGACAGTTTATTGCGGTTGGCAAAGGAAGCGCTACCGTTACCGCTTATGTAAACGGAAAGGCATACAACTGCAAGGTAAGCGTTAAAGCCGGTGAAGATGTATATCAGAGCTCACTTCACCTTAATGTCGGTAAGGCAAAGAAGCTTAGTCTGAAGGGCGTAAAAGTGGCTGAGTGGGTTCCTGATACTGAAGGTGTGGTAGAGATCAATAAGACAAAGATCACCCCCAAGACTACAGGTATGGTCACTCTTAAGGCTAAGGATAAGGATGGCAATATCTTAAAGAACAAATCGGGCAATGAATATTTAGTATATGTAAAGGTTGAGGATCCGACTATCACTACTGCCGGATTTACGCCCAATAAGTCAAATACGAAGTACAGTGTGAAACTTAAAAAGGGCGATATGCTTGATATTACTTTTGCGCATATGTATCAGGATGTGATCTTTAAGAGCAGCAAGGGCGAGATAGCATTTGCGGATGAATATGGCAACATTCGGGCTCAGAAAGCCGGCAAGAGCAAACTGACGGCCAAGATCAACAAAAAGACCATAACCATTAATGTAACAGTAGAATAAACAAGATCAATGCTTAAGCGGAAAGCCTCCCTGCAAAGGGAGGCTTTTTGGTATATGGTGCGCCCGGCGACGGAAGATGTGAGGATCGGCTTTGCGGGATTGGCTTTGTGTATCGGCTTTTGCTTGTAAAGAGGAGGCTTATGTTGTAAAATTGACATGATAATATCAGTTTCTGCAGGATCTTGTATAAATGATATGTGCCGGTGCGCAAAGTGTATATCGGCAGGAAGTAAAAGGAGGCCTTGATCATGGATAATTCGGAGCTTTTTAAAAAATCACAGAAGAATATAGAACAGTCCCTTAACCAGCGTATCGAATATGATCATATGAATGAGATCATGTCAGCCCAGGTAAGGACTGCCGTGGATATGCAGCAGGTTAAGGATGGGTATGATAAGCAGCATTACAGTGTCCGTCAGACAGAAAAAGACGCTATGGCCATTGATACCATGCTTCATAATATCGCAACAGGTGAGTTTGTGGTGAGCGAGAAGGAAAAGGCGAAGCTTGAGGCGCTGCAGGGGCGTAATCTTTCTCATCTTATGCTTAATGACCAGAAATTTACCGGTGACAGCGAGGAGATGAAGAAGGTAAAGACTGCTCTGGCCAACCTTGAGACAGCCATGACCCGTACCAAAAAGAAGTTCACCGAAAATGAGGCGGAATATCTTCTGGGATTATACAGTACTGCCATGGGGGAATGCCAAAATTACATTGATAAAAAGCATCCCAGAAGAGAGACGGGTAAGCGCAGAAAAGCCATGGTGCAGGCTACGCTTAAGCGCCTTATGAAAGAATCGGACGGTATCGAGTTGGGCCGCAGGATAATAGCCGAAGGCGGAAGCGAAGCAACAGGCATAAAGAGCGGTGTGGAGCTTTTAAGCCTGGTAGCCATGCAGAGCTTTACGGAAAAGATGTCGCATAAGAAGCTCGTGGATGAGAAGGAAGAGCTTTCTGCAGAGTATAAGCTCAGGAAGCAGCTTTATGATGCGGATAACGCAAAATATATGGAACTGGTTGAAAAGAAATCAGAGGGGCTTAGTTTTTTCCAGAAGGTCAAGGTGTTTACCGATAAGGAAGTGGTTAAATTAAAGGAAGAGCTGAAGCTTGAGGAACAGGACAAAAAGCTCAGGGATATCCGGGAAAAGCTGGAACCGCTTGAAAAGAAAGAGAAAGAAGAAAAAAAGAAAAAGTCGGAAAAAAAGACAACTAAGAATAAAGCTGCGGCTGAAAGTTTAAAGCAGGCTGAGGAGAAGAAAGAGGCTCTTCCTGCAGATCTTAAACTGCTGGTCAACCTTCTTTCGGAAGGAACGGAGCCTACATCAATAATAAAAAACAAAAAGAAGATAAAGAATTCCGAAAAAGCCGTACTTAAAGATATGCTGGAGATCTTTGATGCACTCAAGACTTTTAAGCCCGATACGGAATGTGCCAAGACTATCCGTGTGGGCGGGGAATTTATACGTCTGAGCCAGGATGAAGCGGGAAATTTAAGTCTTAAGCATAAAGATACCGTGGTCGCGTTTTCCAACAAGGCTTCCTTCTGCATGAGCGTGATCTCTTCGGATGTAATCAGTAACTGGAAGATATACGGGGATGAGGCTGTTATGGATATCATTGCCGATACGAAGACCGAGCTCTCGGAGATGACCAGAGGGGATCTGTTAAGGACCAGAGAATACTCCGCTAAAGTCCTGTATGAGCTGCTCGGCATTCCAAAGACCCTGCTTAATAATGTAAGCTGCGATGTGCTTAAGAATATGGCACTCAGTGCACTTGCCGTAAAGGATTCAAAGGAAAAGCTTAAAGAACTCGGCATAAAGCAGAAAAAGAGTATAGAGACCATTAATGATAATGCAAAGATCCAGCATATAAATACCGCGCTTAACCTGGAACTGCAGAGAGTGGGCTATAAGCAGGCTGATGGCGTGATCCTTCAGATAGAAGAGAAGAAGGATGAAAGCAACTGGGATGAAAGAGAACAGAGGGTCCGTGACCTGGCTGCTGATCTGATCTTTTCAAAGGATACCTGGAATGCGGACGGACTTATACTTGATCCGGCAGAGCGTATCAGAAGAGTGCTGACAGAGCATTCATATGCTATAGCCCTGATAGTGATCGATCAGTTCAGGGACCAGAAAAAGGAGCCCATGGGTCTTATAGAAAACATGTTAGAAAAAATGCCTCTGTTTTCCATGGGAGAGGAGGAGCTTGCGGAGCTTAAAGAAGACATCGGGGCTGCATTGGCAGAGATCCGTGGTCTTGTGAATGAAAAACTTGGGGGAATTACAGATAATAAAGAGGGCGGGATCATTAAATCCATAGGGGAAGCGATGCTCAAGAATCCTGCATTACTTGCTAATGGTATAAAAAATGCACTTGCAAAACTTGATAAAAAAGACATAGATAAACTTAAAAAGCTGGATAAGGGTATCGACGATGCAGTAAGCGATAATATGAAGGATATCCAGGCTTCTTTTGATGATTGTGTAGGTGAGATATTCGAAAGTAACAAGAATGCAGAACAGAGCAAAAAAGACGCATCGGTAAGAGAAGGCCTGGAGAAAGGAAACAGGAAGTTAGTCGAGGATTATGAGAAGAAAGAGAAAGAAGAGGGGCTGAATGAATGGGAGAAAAGCCAGCTTATTAAGGTAAAAAAAGATCTGGCTGATAATGATGCCGATAAAGAGGACAGTAAGCTTGCGCAGGAGAGTTCCGTGAAACTTAACTCTTATCAGCAACAGTTAGCCAATGTTCATAAAGAAATGGATGAGTTCAGGGTTCAGATAGCCGGATTTGAGAAGGATAAGGTAAAGGCTTCGGAAAAGGAAAAGAAGGCTTACGAAGAACAGATCCAGATCCTCAATAATGCTTTAAAAGATCTGGAAAATGATGAAAAAAGAATTAATGAAGATTTTAAGAGTGAAAACAAAATAGTCAATGACTGCAATAAAAGGATCCGCATGAGGGAGATAAGGCGGCGCATGGATAAGAGGAACGAAGATGTGGAGCTTAATAAGAGTCAGATACTTCGAGCCCAGTGTGAGATTAAAGAATATGAAAAGAAAAAGACTCTTCCCGAAAATCAGAGCGCAGGGATACAGGATGTCTTTGATGAAAATATAGAAAGACTTAAGGAAGAAATTGAAGGGTATAAGAAAAGTCTTAAGAAAGCTGAAAAAGAGATAGTTAAAAAGACTTCAAAAGAGCTTGAAAAGATACTTGAAGACAGTGCCAAGGGCGGAGAAAAAGGACAGTCTCTTTTTATGAAAAACGTCCTTAAGAATTATTTTAAGAGTATGCCTTTACTGGACCAGCGTTCCATGTTGGCAGGAGCACTTAAAAACAGCAGACCGGTCCCCAAGCTTAGTGATGAAGAGCGTAAAAAACTGACCGAAGATCAGAAGTTAAGTTATATGAGTGATTTTATCGGAGGAATGTTTAAAGGTGCCGGACCGCTCTTTCAGAAGATGCTGCAGGGACTTCCCAAGTCCAGCCTTCCCGAAGGTCTGAAGAAAGCCGTAGAAGATACCCAGGATTCACTTGCGCCTATTCCCGATGAGGTGGTACTTGCACATATGGAGGGAATAAAGGCGCGGAGTAATAAAAAGATAAGCAGGATAGAAGTAAAGAAATCCCTTGGTGCCGCATCCGCAGGCCAGGCGTTTTTATGCAGGATCTACGGACCTAAGATGAAAGACGGCAGGGATGTGGTCATCAAGCTTCTGCGCCCCGATGTGCGTAACCGTATGATGCGTGAAAAAAAGGTGATGCTTAATGCGGCGCGGATGACTGATGAAGAAGGCAAGACAAAGAGTGAGATAGAAGAAATGCGCAGAAAAGGCCAGATAGGCGGTATGGAAGCAACATATCTGGGGAACCTGCAGCGTATAGAAGAAGAACTCGACCTTAATATCGAGGCAAAGAACTGCATGGAAGGACAGATATATGATAAGGCACTAAAGGGTAAAGAAAATCTGTGTGATTCCATGAAGATATCGGATATAGTAGATCCCACCAGTGATACCTGCATGATGGAGATCGCCGGAAGCAAGACCGTAAAACGCTATATGAGCGATATGGAACAGAGGTCACAGGAACTGCTGGGAAAATTCTGTGTTAAAGAAAAGGAAAAGGATAAAAAAGGTAAAGAAACCGGCAGGGAGGTATTAAAGAAAAATGAGGATGGCTCGTATCAGCTCAGAAAGGACTTGACCCCTGCGGAAGCAAATGAACTGGAAAGTGCCAAAAAAGAAATGGGAGAGATGCTTAAGGATGCGGAGTTACGTACCAAAGCACTGGCACAGCTTGTCGAAAAATGGGTTACGCAGGGCGTGTTTGAAAAGGGATATTATCATGGCGATCTGCATGCGGGAAACATAATGATAAGCGAAAAGGGAGTTACGGTCATCGATTTCGGTAATGCGACCACGCTTGACTCCGAGCAGCAGAAGCATATCACAAAGATGATGGTAGCCGCCACTATGGGTGATGTGGAAAAATTCCGCCACGGCTTTCATCTGCTTTTGGAAAACACTCCCGAAGAGGTATATCAGGAGAAGAGAGAAGAACTTACTCTTCTTTTCAAGGAAGTTATGAGTATGGGGGACGAAGACTGCCCGGCAGAGCGTATAGCTGTTGCGTTGGTAAGAGCCCAGGAGCTTGGCATAGAGCTTCCTCCCACCATAGCCAATTTCTCATCATGTCAGATGCGTTTGCAGAACACTCTGACAGATATGAATAATGCCTTAAAAGCTATGAGAAATAATGTTAAGCACCTTAACGAAGGCGTTTCCTTTGCGAGCAGGTATACGGTGCAGGATCCTGTTGCAAAGCTTATGAGTGATAATAAGGATTCTTCCGCGCAGGATAAAAAGGAAAGAATATGGAGGCGGCTTAATGAAAGAGCGTTCGTTGATAAGGAAGGTTTCAGGGAACAACTTAAAGATAAGCATTTCCGCGAAGATTTTATGAAACAATACGGTTTCAAAGTTGTAAGCGATGATAAGCAAAGGAATGAAGAATTCAAACATATAGATGAATTATTGAAAGGGAAAAAAGCTGTAACCGAGGAAGAAATGGATTACTACAATGTCCAGGATATCGATGGCGTATTTAAGGTGCTGGGAGGGATAAAGGAAAACAGCAAGGATGATCCGGTGGTTTCGGGCTATTTAAATGAATTGTTCAGTGCGCTTGACATACTTATATTTGAAAAAGAGAATTACGGCAAGGACTTTGAGGAGACGATCAGGCAGAAGAAACCGTATTTTAAAAACGGGCTGCCGTCATCCTTTGATGAGCTTGTCAGCAGAATTAAGGAAACCAATAACGAATATAAGGATATCGAACTGATAAGCGCAGTGAGGGATATGGATATTAAGCTTAAGACATATCATGATGCCCTGGATAAGGGAAATGCTTCGGATGATCAGCTTAAGCAGATGGAGGATGAGCTGTATGATATGTATAAGCAGGAGCATGAAGAGGAAAAGAAAAAAGAAATAGAAGAAAAGAGACTTAATGATATCAAAGAAATGGATAAATACATACCGAATCCGGATGCGGATAATAAGCTGCCACCCGAGCGGCTGCTTTCGCTGAACAGGAGTAATTCCATGGATATAATGTCCAAGGCTATAAAGACCTGTGAGAACAATAAGCTTAACGGAAGTGAGCTTAAAACAGAGGGCGATAAATTAATGAAACTCTGGGATGATACAACCCAAAATATTGAAGGCTACAATAAAAACATCGAAGCTTTTAAGAAGCAGTTTGCCAAGGTGATGCCGATCTTATGGGATGCGCAGACGCAGATGATCCGTGAGATGCAGGGGAGCGTAACGGATAAAGTGAAGGTTGAGGATGGGGAACCAGACAGCTTTCTTTCGATAATGGGCGGTGTTATGAACCGAAAGAAGAAGGAGCTTTTGATGAGGCTGGATTTTACGACATCGTTTAAGATATGGTGGAACAGTTAAGGGACCGGATAAATGAAGATAGTCATATTAAATGAAGCACAGACAGACTTTTTTGCGGCTCTCGATCCTCTGGGGGTAATGGATAAGGGAGATATGTCAAACGCCTTTTTCCTTGGGGCAGTGACAACAGAGGATAAGAAGGATATACCGGCAGGTCTTGCGGTGTGTACCATGGATGAGGACGCGGTGAGCTTACGCTGGATATATGTGTCGCGCTCTTACCGAGCTAAGGGATATGGCGATGAACTGTTAAATGCGGCCTTTAGGGCGGCGGGAAACGGTGCTAAGAGATATGTGCGTGCTTTTATCCCCAATGCTTACGGAAAGGATTACATCTGCGGCGGAGCTGAAGATTTTCTTAAGTTAAATGGTTTCACAAAAGATCTTGTCTATGATACGGATGAAGCGAAGGTTTATGTGGCAGAGGTGACAGGCGCTGAGGAAGCGGCTGAATTGCCGCAGGATATTGAAGGTGTGGACGGACTGAGTATTCTGGATATCACTGCTGACATTTCTAAGGATCAGTTCCCGGAACGCGATCTTACGGATGAGGATGTGGTGCTGAGTTTATCCGACATAGCAGGGAGTGTACTCGGAAACGGCGATAAGGGGAAAAATGCGATAGCTTTGGGAAAGCTTACCATACCTGTATTAGGCAGAGGTTTGGACAGACTGCTTAAGAAGCATCCCTATGATGTATATGCCGATGGGGATCTTCTGTGCATATCGCCTGAGTGTTATGATGAGGAGCTGTCATCGGCGTATGTGGAAAACGGGGAGATCGTGGGGTTGTTTTTACTGCATCCGGATAAAAACGGCATTATCTGGGCGGATTATCTCTTTGACGGAAGCTTAAACCCCGGCTCGCGGCTTCTTGCCATGCTAAATCGTACGGCTAAGGTTTTGGTTAGCAAATACCCCAAAAAGACGGAGGTCGCAATAAGAATGAAGCGACCGGAAACAAGACAGCTTCTAAAAAAGATCTTTCCGGATAAAACAGCGGGTATCGATCAAGAATGAGTGCGCAAAAACATTGGTGTCTTGCGGGATATCCGCACTTGTGCTACAATACCGCACTATGGAACGATTTGAGATAATAGCTCCCTGCCATTTCGGGCTGGAGGCAGTTTTAAAAAGAGAGATCACGGATCTTGGTTATGATGTTACACAGGTCGAAGACGGCAGAGTGACCTTCGCGGGAGATGCGGAGGCGGTCTGCCGTGTTAATGTATGCTCGCGCACGGCGGAGAGACTGCTGATCAAGCTGGGAAGCTTTAAGGCAGAGAGCTTTGAAGAACTCTTTCAGGGAACGAAAGCTCTGCCGCTTGAACGTTATATCCCGAAGAACGGACGCTTCTGGGTAGCTAAGGCGGCCAGCGTAAAGAGCGCGCTGTTTTCGCCTTCAGACATTCAATCGGTCATGAAGAAGGCTATGGTCGAGCGGCTGTCACAGATCTACGGGATAAAACAGTTTCCCGAGGACGGTGATAACTATCCGATACGTGTGTTCATCAAAAAGGACATCGTGAGCGTGGGGCTGGATACCAGCGGGGACTCTCTGCATAAGAGAGGCTACCGCCTGCTCACGTCAAAAGCCCCGCTTGCGGAGAATCTGGCGGCAGCGCTTATTATGCTGAGCCCCTGGAGAGGTGACCGCATACTGGTGGATCCCTTCTGCGGGAGCGGGACCTTCCCTATAGAAGCCGCGATGATGGCAGCAAATATCGCGCCGGGTGTAAACCGAAGCTTTACTGCAATGAAGTGGGAGCATGTGATCCCTGCAGAATACTGGCAGGACGCAAAGGAAGAAGCACGTTCGCTTGAAGAGAGGGATATCGACTGTGATATACAGGCTTTTGATATAGATGGGGCCATAGTCAAAGCGGCCAGGGAAAATGCGGCCAGGGCCGGCGTCGATAAGCTCATTCATTTCCAGCAGCGCGCGGTTGAGCAGCTTTCGCACCCCAAACCGTACGGTTTTATTATCACCAACCCGCCTTATGGGGAGAGGCTTGAGGAAAAGGCGGCGCTGCCTGCGCTTTATAATACGATAGGTGAGCGTTACCGTGCATTGAAGGACTGGTCTATGTTCCTGATCACCTCTTATGAGGATGCGGAGAAGGATATAGGCCGAAAGGCTGATAAGAACAGAAAGATATATAACGGAATGCTTAAGACGTATTTTCTGCAGTATATGGGCGCTAAGCCCCCGAAGAGAGTATAAGTGAGAGGTAAAAACAAATGGCAGACAGACCCAGAGCAAGAGAAAAACATGTTACAGGCGGAGGCAGCGGAGTCAATTTAAGAGGGAGTGCATCGGGCGGACCGGTAGGAAACGGACCGCGTCCCGGTGGAGGAGGCGGCAACGGCGGACCCGGAAAGGCTATCGGCGGCGGTGGCATCATACTGTTTATAATAATCATCATACTTTCAAAGCTTGGGATCTTTGGCGACGGTGACAGTACCTCTTATGATGATGGCGGCAATACAGGGACACAGACTGTTGCAACATCGAGCACCGGCAACAGCGGCAGTGATTATTTTTCGGCTCTCAGCGGGACATCCACAGGCTGGGGAAGTTCTTCGAATACCGGAAAGCTTAACCGCGAGGTATCACCCGAAGCGCGCATCAAATATACCGATATACTGGGCGGCGGCAAGGATGTCGTGACGCTGATGGTTTATATGTGCGGCACCGATCTGGAGTCAAAGTACGGCATGGGCAGCAATGACCTGAAAGAGATGATGAATGCCGATCTGTCAGACAAGGTTAATATCATCGTATACACCGGCGGCTCAAAGAAGTGGTCTATAAACGGCATCTCAAACAAGGTGCATCAGATATATCAGATAAAGAACGGAAAGATGAACCTTCTTGAGGCAGACATGGGTAATTCATCCATGACTGATCCTTCGTGCCTGAGCAGATTTATAAAGTACTGCGCAAAGAATTATCCTGCAAACCGCAATATGCTTATATTCTGGGATCACGGCGGCGGATCGCTCTCGGGCTACGGCTATGATGAACTTAAGCCTTCGAGCGGGTCCATGGATCTGGGCGGCATCAATGATGCTCTTTCCTCTGCAGGCGTAAAATTTGACTTTATAGGCTTTGACGCCTGCCTCATGGCTACGGTGGAGACTGATCTTATGTGCGCGGAGTATGCGGACTATCTGATAGCTTCCGAAGAGACCGAGCCGGGACTGGGCTGGTATTATACTAACTGGCTGAGCGCGCTTTCAGATAATACTTCCATGGAGACGATCGAGATCGGCAAGATGATAGCCGATGATTTTGTGGAAGTATGCGCAAAGCAGGTGGCAGGACAGAAGACTACGCTTTCCATAGTGGACCTTGCCGAACTTTCGCAGACCGTGGGAGATGAGTTTAAGAATTTCTCCAACAGCACAAAGGATCTGATCAAGCTTGAGCAGTATGCAAAGGTGTCGCAGGCAAGGAGCAATACGAGAGAATTTTCGCCTTCATCAAAGCTGGATCAGGTGGATCTGGTTCACTTTGCAAAGAATGTGGGCACCGACGAAGGAAATGCTCTGGCAGAGACCGTGCTTTCCGCTGTCAAGTATAACAGGACCTCTTCGAATATGACCAACGCCTATGGCGTTTCGATTTATTTCCCTTACAGGACAGGGCAGTCCAAGGTAAAACAGGCTAATAATCTTTATTCCGAGATAGGGCTTGATTCCGATTACTCGGCCTGCATAAGGGAGTTTGCCGGCGTTCAGGGGGCAGGTCAGTCAGCAGGCGGCGGCGATGCCTTCAGCCTTCTGGGAGGCGGAGAGCAGCAGTCTTCCTTTGACCTGGACAGTATACTTTCTTTTGTGTCGGATATGGGACTGGGAAGCCGCAGCTTAAGCGATGAAGAGACTGCAAAATATGTTTATGAGCATCAGCTGGATCAGACGCTTCTGACCTGGAAAAAGGGCAGTCAGGGGTATTATATCGAGCTGCCCGAAGAACAGTGGGAGCTGGTGCAGAGCGTTGATCTGAGTCTGTATGTCGATAACGGTCAGGGTTACCTGGATATGGGCCTTGACAATGTATATACGTTTGATGATAAGGGAAATCTGGTGGCGGATGCGGACGGCACCTGGCTTTCGATCAACTCCCAGCCGGTAGCCTATTACCATATAGATACCGTGGATTACGGTGATGATTATACGATCACCGGCAGGGTACCCGCAGAGCTTAACGGAGAGAGGGTTAACCTTATACTCCTCTTTACGGATGAAGAGCCTTACGGCTATATCGCCGGAGCGGATCCGGATTATGACGATTCGGTTACGGAAACCGTATCCCGCGGACTTGTGGAGATCAAGGACGGCGACAAGGTGGATTTCATCTGTGATTGCTATGATTACGACGGAAATTACAGAGGCAGCTATTATCTGGGAGATACATGGGTCGTGAATGGCAAACCTCAGATAAGCAATACCGAGGTGGGTGCCGGATATACTGCTATGTATAAATTTACGGATATTTATGATAACAGCTGCTGGACCGACCAGCTGCCCTGATACGCGATCACATGTCATTGCGGAAGACCCCTGATCACAAGTCATTCTGAGGGCGCAGTGCTGGGGATCAGAACAGAATGATCCCGATAACAAGTCATTCTGAGTTCGCAGCTACGGAACAGAACAGAATGATCCCGATAACAAGTCATTCTGAGTTCGCAGCTACGGATCAGAACAGAAGGATCCCGATAACAAGTCATTCTGAGGGCGCAGCCCGAAGAATCTTGACAGAAGGAGAGCATTATGAAGAATATAATCTTTGCCACCGGCAATAAAGACAAGCTGCGCGAGATAGGAGAGATCCTGTCCGGCCTTGATGTAAAAGTCATACCTATGAGCGATACAGGCTTTGACGCAGAGATCGATGAAAACGGTACAACATTTAAAGAAAACGCGCTGATAAAGGCAAGGGCTGTAGCAGCATATTTAAAGGCTGAAAAGCCGGAATATGCGGATGCGATAGTATTGGCTGATGATTCGGGCCTGGCGATAGACCACATGGGAGGAATGCCGGGCGTGCAGTCACATCGCTGGCTGGGGGATCGCAGCTATACTCAGGCGATGATGGATATCATAGAAGACATGAAAGATGTGCCCGATGAGAAGAGAGGTGCGCGCTTTGTCTGTGCCATAGCGGCCTGTGTACCCGGCAGGGAAGATATGTGCGTGCAGGAATGCGTGGAAGGCATGATCGACAGGAAGCTTTCCGGCAGTGAAGGTTTTGGTTACGATCCTTTCTTTTATGTGCCTGAATTCGGCTGCACCACCGCGGCCATGAGCAGGGAGCAGAAGAATGCCATAAGCCACAGAGGAAAGGCGCTGCGGGCCATGAGGGATAAGCTTATAGAGGAGGGCGTTCTGTGAAAATAGTCGTCATAAGCGATACCCATGGAAATCTGAGCAGGCTTGATGAGATAATGGCTAAAGAGGGCAGGGTAGATATGTTCCTGCATTGCGGGGATATCTGCGGGGACGAGGAGCTGCTCAAAAAACGCACCGGCGTTGCAGCGGTACAGATAGTAGCCGGAAACATGGATTTTAACGGCTATAGCCCCAACTATCGTCTGGTAGATCTGCCCTATAAACACCTGGCCTTTATGACCCACGGCCACAGATACGGCGTTAACTACGGCACCGAGATGCTGGAGGATGAGGCTGCGAGCGTGGCAGCCGACATAGCTCTTTACGGTCATACCCATGTGCCCGAGATACATAAGAAGAACGGATTATGGGTGATGAATCCGGGGTCGCTTGCTTACCCCAGGCAGCGTGACCGCAGATGCAGTTACGGCGTGATAGAGCTTGAAGAGAACGAAGAACCTAAACTCAAGATAATGTATATATAACAAACTTTATCTAATGTTTGACACAAGACCTGCCAAAGACTATAATAAATTCTGTGCGGGGTTTGGCTCAGTTTGGTAGAGCGCCTGGTTTGGGACCAGGAAGTCGCAGGTTCGAATCCTGTAACCCCGATAAGCGTAAAGGGAAGGGCAGTTCTTGGCAAATGAGTGATATTCTGTACATCGTAATGCCTGCCTATAATGAGGAGGCTAACATAGAGAGCGTGGTGAGGCAGTGGTATCCTCATGTTGAATATAAGGCGCCCGGATCAAAGCTCATCATCGCCGATGCGGGCAGCACGGATGGCACGCATGAGATCCTCAAAAAACTGTGCAGGGAATTTGACAGGCTTCAGATACTGCACACTGATAATAAACAGCACGGCCCTAAATGCATTGCGCTATATGACTATGCGATAGCACAGGGGGCGGATTACATTTTTCAGACCGATTCCGACGGTCAGACATCTGCGGATGAGTTTCCCTCATTCTGGCATCACAGACATGATTATGATGTTATACTGGGCAACAGGACCAGCCGCGGCGACGGCAGGATAAGATTTTTTGTCGAAAAAGTCGTCACCTGGCTTTTGTATCTGTTTTTTAAAGTGCGCGTGCCGGATGCGAATGTGCCTTTCCGTCTGATGAACAGCGACTGCCTCAGGAAATATCTCGGCAGGCTTCCGA
Source organism: uncultured Lachnospiraceae bacterium (assembly GCA_946612125.1). Taxonomy (GTDB): domain Bacteria; phylum Bacillota; class Clostridia; order Lachnospirales; family Lachnospiraceae; genus NK4A136. Next base: position 21,487 of record CAMOEK010000002.1, read on the forward strand.
AGGATTATTTCCTGCCCAATATCATGCTTACGGCTTTTTTTAAGCACTATGGCTGTGTGGTGGGATATAAGTGCATCAGTTTTAAGGGCAGGAACGCAGGAAAGAATTCAATAAATCTGCTAAAGATCGTGAAAGTCGGCCTTAAAGCGCTTAAGGACTTTACGCAATTTGCGGCAGAGATGAAGAAAGAACAATAAAGATCAAGGAGGAGTATAACAATGGACATTAAGAAAAAAATTGACGAGATCGTAAAGAAGATCAAGGCAGACCCGAAGCTTATGAAGCAGTTTGCGGATGATCCGGTAAAGACCGTAGAGGCGCTTGCAGGCGTAGATATCCCGGATGACATCGAAGGCAAGATCGTAAGCGGTGTAAAGGCAGCTATGGCCAGCGGAAAATTGGGCAGCACCTTAGAGAGCGTAAAGAAACTGTTAAACTAAGCGGGGGATCATGCCGCCGCTTTGGTGCGCTGTTGCACTTTTGTTGCAGTTGTACTGATATAATATTTATTGGTGAATTGTACCCTAAACAGATATCGAGGAGATGTCCGGCCGTTATGAAGACTGGTAAGAGATCATTATTATTCCTGACAGCGATGGCAATGGTATCGCTGCTTTCGGCATGTCAGAAAAAAAACGAGATACCCGAGCAGGTAGATATGGTTCCGTTCACGCCGCCCAATGATTTTGAATGGGAAGGCACTTATATCGATTCGGTCAACGAACTGGCCGTGCTTTCGGTAGAGACGGGGAGCAACGGCTTTCTTTGTACCATATCGGTCCCTGATAAGGACATAACCAATATTCAGAGTTATGAGTTTACCGCCAAACCTGCGGATGACGGCCTGGGGATTGCATATACCGATGGCAGCCACACCACTTATCTGATGCCTTCCGAAGGCAATACTTCAAGCGGAGTGACCACTACGGAAGTATATACCGACGGCAGCGGAAGACTGTATTATCTTGAAGGAAATGTTTTCTGGATGGATGAAAAAGATAATGCCGGATCCGGATTTATCTTTGAACGGGTGGAAGAGGAGAATGATACGGCGGAGAGCACTGTAGAATGATATGATCGAATGGTATGTTGTACTTATCATCGTTTTGGTTTTTGTGACCTGCGGCGTCGCCGTATTATTTTGGGTGCGCGCAGAGCTTAAGAAACGTGACGCCACGAAGGCAGAGCTGGAAAAGGAAATCGACGAGCTGAAACTGCGTCTGTCACAGAATCAGATAAGGCCGCATTTTATTTTCAACTCCATACTTGCCATCAAACAGCTGTGTATTGAAGAACCGCGGCAGGCGGCTAAGGCGCTGCAGCATTTTGCAACTTATCTGAGAGCCAATCTCGATGCCATGAGTTCTGATGAACTGGTCCCGTTCGAAAGGGAACTGGAATGTATTAAAGAATATGTGGCACTCGAACAGGCTGATCCGGCGGTCAATTTTACCATTACATATAAAATTGAATTCTCGGATTTTAAACTTCCGCTTATGGTTGTAGAGCCTATGGTGGAAAATGCCATACGACACGGTATAAGCCGCAGGACCGACGGGGTCATAGTGGTGGGCAGTAAGCTGGAGGGCAAAAAGATCATTATCAGCGTTGAAGACAACGGTGTCGGATTTGGCAACGAGACCAGACAGCAGGCTGAACACAGAAGCATTGGAATAAAGAATACCAGGGAGAGGCTTAAGATCCTTTGCGACGGTGAGCTGAACATAATAAATACAGGGCACGGTACCATTGTCAGGATAGAACTGCCCGATACAGAAAGTATTTGATATGAAGAAGAGATATTTCATCGCAGCCATAGGAGTCATGATGCTGCTTGGAGCTTGTGGTATTCCGAGCGCGAAGAATGCCGGCACTGCCGTGGAAACAACAGACTTTTCGGGCGAGTGGTCGGATGAGGCCGGAGGAGATACTGTTATTGATATGTGGTGCGACGATACGGGACTCTGGAATGGTGAGATAAGCAGAAGAGACGGCGATAACATAGCCAGTTTCTGGAGCTTTACAGGCAGCGCCGAAGGCAATGTTATAAAATACACCGATATGGAATGCATACGCGGCATATACGATGATGAAGGTGAAGTGACGGAAGAACCGGTATATGAAAACGGCAGCGGGAGCATAAGCATCACGGACGGCAGGATGAGCTGGCAGGATGACATGGAAAACGCAGGCGCAGGTATAAGCTTTATATACAGCGGCGAGTACTGAGCGCAGACTATTCCTTAAAAAGGGGTTCGCTGATGAATACCATAACCATAGATGACAAACAACTGGCTGTAAACGCAATGATACAGAATATGAAGGAACTGGATCCCGAAGGTAACCATGTCGGACTGATCTCTCCTTTGGAAGCGTTATCTTATGCCAGGGCCCATCATATAGATGTTGCGTTTCTGGATATCGAGATGCCGGAGATGAACGGCCTGGAGATGGCCGAAGCTCTTAAGAAGATCCAGCCCGAGACCAATATAGTATTTGTTACCGGACATAAAGAATATGCGCTTGATGCACACAACCTGTTTGCGAGTGGATATCTGGTAAAACCGGCAGATGTTTCGGATGTTGAAAAAGTGCTGGTGCATCTTCGCCATCCCGTTCAGAACTCCGGCAGATTAAAAGTGCGGTGCTTCGGCAGCTTTGAAGTATTTGCGCATAACAGACCTATAGTATTTAAAAGAGCCAAATGCAAGGAGATATTTGCATATCTTATTGACAGCCGCGGCGCGTCGGTAACCATGGGAGAGCTGATCAGCATCCTGTGGGAGGACGGAGGCAATCTTGTGAGCCGCAATTCCCAGCTTAGAACATTTATATCGGATCTGAGAAAAAGCCTGAGTGATGCAGGCTTTGATGAGGTGCTTATACGCGAATACAACTCACTTGCCATAAGAGTAGATATGGTGGACTGTGATTTCTACCGCTTTATCAACAGGGAGCCGGAGGCCGTAAGGGAGTTTATGGGAGATTATATGCGGCAGTATTCCTGGGCGGAAGAGCGGATCGCCGAACTTATGGAAGTAAAAGGAACATCCTGAAACGGCTGCTTTATAGTGAAAATTGTTGCGAATTTGTTGCGCTTTTTGTTGTATCGTATCACAAGATGTTGTTTACATAACTGACAAATTACCATATAATGGGGAATGTATGGGCGAAGAAAAAGCAAAAAATAAAAAAGTGACCAGGGCACTCATATTGGGAGCCCTGGTTCTTTATGTTGTTTTTGGCGGAATGGCTCTGGGCTATTATTTTAAGAACTTTTATATATCTCCCGCAAGTATCAGTGAAGCGGAGGCGGAGAGCAGTGAAGAGTATACGGAAAAGGCTCCTGCCCCGACAAAAGCCGTTGTGCCCACACAGGCTCCAAAAGAGCCTTATGATACAGATGAAGGCAATGCGGGAGCAGCCAGGGATCTGGATATTGAATAAAGAGCATTTTGGCAGCCGTTGCGGATATGTTGCGGCTGCCTTGATATAAATTATATTAACCATCACAACAAAATAATGGAGAAAAAAAATGAACAACTCACAGATCTACCCCTTCGAGAGAAACCGTTACTATCCCAAAAAACGTTTATCCAGCGCAGATTATCAGGCTGAACAGGATTACTTTAACAATAAGCGCCGCTTTCTGAACGGACTGATGTATGGTCAGGGCGTTGTCTGCGGTCTGGGCGTGTTCTCACTGGATGATCTTTCGCTCCTGGTTGAGAGTGGTGTGGCGATAGACGGTATGGGCAGGGAGATAGTGGTGGAGTCTTCTGATGTAAAGAAGCTTTCCTCCCTTGCCGGTTTTGAGAGCCTTAAGACAAATGAGGCTACATTGTGCCTGCGTTACAGAGAGGAGCAGGTTCATAAGGTCTATGCCATAGACCAGTCGGATCCTGAAAAGGAATTCCAGTATAACAGGGTAAAGGAAGGCTATGAGCTGTTCCTGATAGACAGGAGTGATCTGCCTGAGAGTTATGAGATGGATTCGGAATTCCTTACCAGAGGAACCCTTATGTCATCGGATCACTTCCTTGTGGAATACACAATGCCTGCCACGGTCAGCCGTTCGAAACTTGTTAAAGCAGTAGTGGTAGTTAAGAAGCTGGATTCAGCCGATGTCAGACTGTCTTACCGCGGCGTGCTTCAGGTGCCCGCTTTCTCGTGCTCCGACGGAAGCAGCGAGATCTCCATCGATATCGTGGATGTTGATCTGGAGGAAGGTGAGAGCATTTATTATGAATACTGGATGATGGTATTGAACACACCGGCTCTTGAGAGCAATATCATCTTAAAGACCGGAACGGCAGCGGGCTATGAAAATGACCGCAGCGTGCCTGTTCCGGCTAATTTTGCGCTTAAGGTACTGCTTTCCGATATGTCTCCGCGTGAGCTGGTAAGCCGTGAGATAGGAAGACTGAATCTGGAAATGCGAAACATCGGCTCGCAGGGGGACTATATTACCCTGGCCAATCTTAAACTGGTAAGGACCGACAGCGCATACATTATTGAGGATGTTGAAGATACAGTAGCTAAGAATTATATCACCGCCCCTGCACAGGAACTGCGCCGCGGAGAGTATCTTGAGTATTTCATCAAGTTCGCTGATCTTTCTTCGGCGACGGGAGCTGCCCCCGTTCTGGCAAAGGATAATGATGCCGCTCCCGAACGCAATTCCAGCATGCCTGAAGTGGCTACCGGTGTTCTGGAGATACCACTTGGTGAGAATGCGCGTAAAGGTTCCGTACATTATTCGGGCGAGATAGTTCATGGCCTGGGCCGTGGCAATGTATATGTGGATGTCGGATATGAATATATCCGTGAGGATGAATCGCTTGGCGCAAATGCAAAGAGCACCATTTATGGTAATCCTGACATATTTGCTCCCGAACAGCGCACTGTTGTTGATGCGGAGACGGCTGTACGCGTACTGAACGATAAAGGCAGCTTTGTAGTGGGCGCAAGACTTCTTAAGAATGTCGATTATCTCGTACTTACATACCGCTGGGTAGCTATCCGCTTCCCTGCAGGAAACGACCTGGAGCTTGCAGAGGATTACTCCGGCAGGAGCATATCTCCCGATACGCCTACGGTTCGCATGAGCACAAAGGAAAATCATTACTTTGGTGTTCGTTACAACAATATGGAGAAATGCAGCGTGACTTACGAGCTTACGGAGGCAGGATCCGGCAGCATTACTGCTGATGGTATCTATACTGCGCCTGCTAAGCCCGGTGTATATGAGATAAGGATCTATTGTACCGATATGCCGGTGATCTGCACCTATGCATATGCGATAGTTGAGAAGAGCGGATTCGAGGATAAGAATGAGTGACGGTTTTCAGCCATCCAGATACAGGTTACTGCACAGATATAAAAGAACATCTGCAAATGAGGTGATGATCTGTGAGGACACCAGGGACACTGCCGGCGGCAAGTGTACCGTTCTTGCCGTGGATGATCACAAAATACTGCATCGCTTTATAGATATCTATGACAGCCGTGAGGACATACCTGAGGAAGCGGAACCGCAGATCATTTCGGAGGAAGGCCGCAGCTATGTCGTATATCCCTATGTGCAGGAACGCCCCATGGTGGATTTTTACATGGGTAATGCCATGCCGCTTAAGGAGTGTGAAGAAGTCTGCGTTAACCTGATCATTTCATGTATGACATCCAATCTGCCCTGGCCGGTTTTGTTCCTGGTGCTTAAGCAGAGGGAGATACAGCTGGCAAGGGATCGCGGCGTGCATATCAGTTATAAACTGGACCTTACAGATCTGGATGATTCCATAGGTGAATCCGAGTGCGCAGTGGAATGCGCCAGGATACTTCTTGAGTTACTTGAACCTAAAGCTGCAAATAAGGCGAAGAGTTATCTGCTTTTAAAGAAAAAGACGGAAAAATACAGCTATGGCAGCTTTAAGGAATTATACAAAGATGTTGAGATAGCGGCAGAGCCCGACAAAAAGCGCGGGATCATTGCTGCTTTCAAGGCGTGGTTCAATCGCAATAAAGGAAATCTGTTCCGCATACTCCTGTGGGTGAGTATAATACTGGCATTATTTGTAATAATCACCTTCCTCACCAATCTTATATTCGGAGATGTGCCATGGCTTCGCTTGTTTATCAGAAGCTTTGAGAAGATAGGCCTGGAGTCGTTATTACAATAAGACCATAAAAAGAAGGAAAAATGTAATTATGCAAAAGAGAATAAGAAATACAGTGATCTGCATAATGATATGGATGCTTATATATGCGGGCATATGCGTGATAGGATATTTTGATATATCCAAGCCGGGTGAATTTACGCTGGACAATGACAGTGCCAGGATCGGAGATGCATGGTATGTGGCAGAGAATCATGTCTACGGCGGAGGACTGATCTGGCGTATAGCGGATAATTATGATACCGAGATCCTGTATGTTACTTATAATGATAAGTTTTTAAACGGCTTCCGCATAGAGAAGACAGATCCTGTGGGCGAAGAGAATCTCTGCGCTATCTTCTCGCGTGAAGTGTTTGATAACGGCTATTTCAGAAATGAGTACTGTATCGCATATTTTAACGAAGCCCTGATGATCAATTACATAAGTCCCGTATTCCGCTTTCCTCAGGAACTGGAGCTTTGCGGGTTTGACGCGACCGATGATTACATGTATATGACGGCTCTCTCAAAAAACGGACAGCAGGCATATGTTTATACGCTTTCTACTTCGGATCTGATGCCGGTTGTTGAGAACAATATGGAAGAAGTCGAAAAATGGGAGAATGCGAGCGCAAAGGTCAGCGAGTTTATGGTCAGGGAATGTGTGCTTCCCCGTTATTTTGTTCAGGCTGAGTATATGAACGGCACCATGAACCTGCGTTATGATGATTCGGGCCCGGGGTATTTTGAACTGGATCGAAATGCAAAGGAGTTTTACGAGAACAGGATAGTGCATCCGGGACAGTATATAAGAGCAGCAGGAGTAGATCTGATGATGCTGGTACTGGTAAATCTTATCGGCTGCCTCATTATCGTGCTCTGCACCGTGATCTTTAAGGAAAGACGCCGCGTTGTATATGTGGTCGCTTCACTGGAAGTGTTCATGCTTCTGATCTGTGCGGGCTCCGTGCTTTTGCTGGAAAGACAGAACCGCATCAATGCAAGACATGAACACAGAAAATACACCTACATGGATGCCTTCAGTCTGGTAGACGGTTATTCTCTTTTGGATCTTAATGATGATGATATCTATAATACAGAGGATTATTCCGTACTTGCATCCAGATTCAGAAGGCGCATAGACGAAGTTTCCAATGTGACGGATGTACTTCTGGTCAATGCTATTTCCGGCCGCGTTGTTATGAGCGCTTCCGGATTGAACAAAAGCTATATATCGGATATCTACGGTTCATCGGTTATGGATATGATGCAGGAAGTGGCCAACGGTGACAGCATCGTGGAATGCGATATCAAAGATGAAGGAAAACAGATGACGCTTATGAGTGTCAATCTGACCAGAGTGGGTCATTCCGGAATGGCAGTAATATATGAGTCAAACGGGGAGAGTTTCTTTGAAGGACTGCTTACGGGATTCAGCGGTTATTTGAGTTTTATACTGGTCCTGTTTATAGTGGGCAGTCTGATAGGCATAGTATTCCTGCTGTGGCAGTCGTCCGACCTGTTAAAGCTGCAGAGCGCTTTGGGAAAGCTGTCCAAAGGAACGGAGCAGAAGATAGAAAAGCCTGCTGTTGTCGGCAGGGATATGAATTATATGTGGAACAGTATCATGGAGATCACAAAGAATGTTGCCAATAACAACAGGCTGAAGTTCCTGACCTATGAAGCATATTTCCGTTTTGCACCCAAAAGCATTGAGCGCATACTTGACCGGCAATCCATTACCGAAGTGCACAGCGGTGATATGTCTGCTCAGAGCGGCGCCATTGCCTGCTTAAAGATCAGTGATGCCGGACTCGGCGGAAGAGCTGAGTTAGACAGCAGAAATACGCTTATGTCGATAACCGAAAAGTGCCGTGAAGAGTTTGATGGCATCTTTATTTCGCATAACAGCGATCTGTCCAAGATGAAATTCCTTTTCCTCGAAGACAATGCATGTTCAACGGCTTTCAGCGCCGAACTGATGCTTAAATTAAAAGAGGAGAGGGGAAGCGGTATTTCGGGAGCTACCATGCTGCTTCATTTTGCGCCTTATGTATATGGCGTGGCCGGTGATGCAAGGCAGGCATCTGTCTATCTTTCCTCGCCGGAAAATGATCTGCTGGAAGCATATACCAATTTCTTTGCAAATATGAGACTGGGAGTTGTGGCTACGGAAGCTCTGCTCGAACATGAGGACTATCATGGAGAAACACGTTATATCGGTTTTGTGATACTTGACCCGGAAAATCCCGAGAAGCGCATCAAGCTTTATGAACTCTTTGATGCGGAACTGCCTGCAGTCAGGTCAATGCGCAGCGGCCAGAAGCCCAGGTTTGAAGAAGCGCTCAGGCTTTTCTACGAGAAGGATTTTTACTTTGCAAGATCCAGATTTTCCGAAGTGCTCAGATTTTCACCGGATGATGAACTGTCAAAGTGGTATCTGTTTGAATGTGAGCGGTATCTGAACGACGAGAATACAGCTAACGGTTTCATAGGAAGCCTGCATCTTTGATAAAGGAGTGCATGTTTTAGCGTAATGAATATTTTTACAATACTCATACAATCGATAAAGGCGCGCATAACGCCCATCATCACAAAGGTAAAGCTGTATACCAAACCCAGTTTTATCTTTACGCGTATAACGGAGATCATCAAGACCTTCTTTACCAAGACGCTCAATGTTAGACCGCGCGATAAGGATGATTATTATACCATAGGCCGCTGGATGGTCAGCAAAAAACTGGCTTTCGCAGTTGTGATAATAGTGGGCGTGCTTTCGCTGGTATATATATACAGTTCCTGGAGCGGGCTGTTTCCCGGCAGCAAGAACGACGGCATCAAGACTTATGATTACAATGATATACTGCTGAAGTTTACTAAAGGCACGGTCCGCATCAAAGGAAAGAGCGGTTATCTGGCATACGAAGGAGAGGTTAAGGGTGGTTCCTGCAACGGACAGGGAACCCTTATGAACCCTGCAGGCTTTGTTGTCTATCAGGGCAATTTTACTAACAGTATGTATGAAGGCCAGGGAAATCAGTATTATCAGGACGGCACCTTATGGTATCAGGGAGCTTTCCATGAGAATCTTCACAGTGGCACAGGCAAGCTTTTCAGGACCAACGGCAGCCTTGAATATGAAGGCGAGTTTGCGCTGGATATGAAGGAAGGTCAGGGAACACTTTATGATATGGGACATAATGCTGTATTTAACGGACAGTTTACGCTTGATGATATTAAGTACAGCGATTTGATCGGCAAAAAGGCAAATGAAGTGGCTTCGGCGTATAAAGGCAAGCGCACCATATACCAGTCAGAAGGCGAGAGAGTGCGTTTCATGCCTGATATTTCCGCGATGACCGTTGAATACCTGGATGAAGATTCGATCGATACACAGGCCAGCGTGGAGCAGGTCTATGTAATGAAGGACAGCTTCAATACTGCTGAAGGGCCGGTCAAGACTTTTTCGGGACTGGTCGATTATCTGGGACAGCCAATATATGTCGGTGTTTCTTATGCCACACTGCCCGAGATACTGACCGTTAATAAAATGAACGCGGAAACCGAGGGCATAGTGATCAACGGTCCGGCAGATATCACGATGAATTCGGTATTCACCGAATATAATGAGGTAAGCACTTATGATGAGGAATATGAGGTATATCTGCATACTTATCACAAGGACGGATTGCTCTATACCTTTGTTACTGATCAGGGACTTGATACATTCTCATTTTATTTTATTAAAGCTGAGAACCTGTCGGATATAGAGAAATAAGGAGTCAGCATGAAGAAGTACAGATCCAAAAACTTCATAAAGCCCCTTTTTATAAGAATGATCGCTGCTGTGCTGATGATCACTCTTCTTTTCCCTTATTTCTCGGACCTTATGCCGGCGTCAAAGACGCAGGCAGGTGGTAAGCTGCGCCTTTCGGCAGCCAAGTCCATAGCGGCTGCCAACAGCGAGAAGATAGAGGCGCTGGAGATACAGATAGAGGCGAAGCAGGCAGCGAGGAATTCCGCTATCCGTTCCATCGCGGAGAAACAGAAGAACATGAGCACTTTCCGCTGGTCGCCCCTGCTTAATTTTGAATTCCCTACAAAGCCTGATGAAGCGGAAGCTTTTGAATTCCAGTATAAACCCGTACAGCTTCAGTATGATATAGATACGCTGAACCATAAGATCACTGATGAAAAGCTTAAATCTTTTGAAAAGGTCAGTACCATTTACATAGAGATCATCACCAGCTCAAATGAGATAGGATTTCTAAAAGAGCGTATCAAAAGCCTTAAGATCGCCATTGAAAAGAACAGGGCGCGTGTTATCGAAGGTACGGCGACCCAGGCACAGGTAGACCAGCAGAACGACAGGCTTGAAGGACTTGAGAATTCTCTGGCTTCGGAACAGACTACGCTTCAGCGCGCAAAGGAAAAGCTTGGCAGGGAACTGGGCTTTGATGTTACCAGCGGCTATACCTTTGAGGATGCTTTTATATCATCAAATATGTCCAGGGACTGCATAGATCAGCTTAAGTATTTTGCTATGAGCTCTGCGGATTCAAGCGCAAGCTATATCAAAGAAGAGAATGTCTATGAGGCTAAGCAGGCAGAAGAACTTGCAAAGCTCGCCCTAATGACAAACTATAATCTGATGAAATCTCAATACAGCGGCAATATAGGCATGATCAGCGGTTATGTGCAGCAGGCGCTGGATGGCAGCAAAGTCAACAAACGCGCATTTAAGAAGGATTATGACGCCTTCTTAAAAAGGATCGATGATCCCTGGACGGGTAAAAAGAGGATATTGTTCTTCAAGTTTCCCAAGGTATGGTGGAAGGGAGAGATCGATGGTATCCGCTATGTGGAAGACGATCCCTATGTACTCTATTCCGCAACACTCGAATATGAGAGCGCATTAAAGGATTACAATAACGCCAGGACCGAGCTTTCAAATGCGATCACGGACGGCTTTGACAGTTATATCGAGACCAGGAAAGCATATATCAAATCAGTTGAAGACCTTGAAAAGCTTCAGACCCAATTGATCTATGATGAGGCACTTAATGCTCTGGGACAGCTCTCTCTGGAGGAATACGAAGCAGAGCTGACGGAATATGAGAATGCCAGAACAGCCATGAATGATGCTCTGTCGCTCTATTCATCAACGCTTTTTGAATATGACAGGACCACCTGCGGCGGCGCATCTGCGTATTTTGTTGAAGAATCCATCAGCTCGCAGAGCGGCAATAGTGGCACCGGAAACATCGATGACGATCTTAACAGGCTGGATGTCATAACAAAGAAAGGCGCTATCTACAGTATACGCTCCATCGTAGAAAACGAGGAGTTTATGCTTTATATAGATGTGCCTGATGGATTTGAGTATAACATTACCGATTTTGAACTGTGGAGCGACGGCAGACAGATAGGAGAGCGCACAAAGAAGGGCGAAGCGATAAAGCATCTTACCATAACCGTCAAGGAAGTGGATAAAGTTGCGATAAGGCTTTACGACGGTGAAGAGTTTATTGATGAGTGCGCGATAGATCCCGAAGTGTCTGTCGGCCCGCTTAACATTAAAGAGGCAAGTCTTCCGGAGAATAAAAATGATTCTAAAGTCATAGGCAAATATACGGTAGAGGAAGATACCAATACCGATATGATAAAACTGCGTTTTGAATTTGATAACAAGGCAGTTGAAAAGAATTATACCACAGACAAAAAGGTTGCATATTATAATCTGAGCGCCGAGACAAATCTTTTCCTTTTCTCTAACGATCTGGTGAATGTCGAAGACGCCTTTGCATATATGTCCTTTATAAAAAATGATCTGGGCAAGCTGACGATCAGGCTTTTTGATGAAGACGGCAGTTATATCGGAGGAGCTGCTTTTGAAGCTGATAAAAAGAGACTTATCGCCGATGACAGCGTGACCGAGGCGGATATGCAGGAGATAGCTGCCAGAGAGATACTTAAGAAACGCAAAGCTGAAGAGATCACGGCCGAAAGAGACCGCCTTCAGGATCTTTTAAACGCCGCAAGCGATGTCAATGCTCAGGAAGCTGAAAGCGCTACTATGAGTTATTACAGGGAGCGCATTGAAGAACTGGATGCGCAGCTGATGGATGTGGCAGATACCATTACAGATGATGAGGTGCGCAAATGTCTTGAGGAAGATGCTAAAGAAGTTGCGGACATGGTGCAGAAGATGAGCAGAGAGGTGGCCGATGAAGAAGCGGCTGCTGCCGGACTTAATCCTGCGGAGATAGCCGCCAGAAATACGATCCTTGAGAATGCAGCAAAAGAAATCCTTAAGGAAAAGAAGAAAAAAGAGCTGATCGACAGTATAGATGCGTCGATCCGTGATAAAGAGAGAGAGCTGGTAACAAAACTTGATCAGCTGTCTAAGGGTAAGGATGTATCTGCAGATATCAATAATCTGCAAAATGAACTGGATCTGCTCAGATCCAAAAAAGATATGGTATCCGTAGATGAGAGCGGCATAAATAATGCGGATATTCAGGAGGCGCTGCTCAAATACGGCGATGAGATCTATGCAGCTGCTGCGGATCAGCTTTCGGATGCCATGCTTTACGGCAGCGAGACAGGGCAATGGGCGATCGCCTATCTTGAAAAAGACGGCCTGGAGGTTAATGAGGAGAATATAAGATCGGTTGTTGAGAAAGCCGATCTGTTAAAGGACAGGGAAAATCTTCTTGGCAGGAAGTCTGATCTTGAAAGTGAAAAAGCAGAGGCTTTGAAGAAGATCGAAGCTCTTAAGAAGCTCTTAAATGACGATGCTACATCAAAGACTACCGATGAAAACCTTATTAAACAGCTTGAGAATCTGGTCAAAGCTTATGATGGAGAGATAAAGAAAACGGATAAGCTGCTGCTTAAATATGATCCGCTCAAAGATGTTAAGCTTAAAACTGCAAATGAAGAACTTGAAGCATTAAGGGCAAAGAAGGCAGCCGATGAAAGCGCACGATCTGAGCTGCTGTGCATGAAGACGGGAAAAGACGCATATACTGCAGCAGAGCGCAATGCGGCGGCTGAATATGATGAATCCAAAGTGAAGGCAACGATCGCTTCTATTGAGCTGTTTCAAAATAACAGGAAGAAAGAGCTTGAAAATGAGATAGCGATGCTGCAGTCGGTATTGGACATGACCCAGGAGGAGAAAAAGCAGATAGAGGATATGATCAGCAGCAAGGAGAGCGAGCTTGCCGAGACTGAAGAGAAATTAGCCAACTATGAGAAAATGATGGATCAGCTGGCAGAGGGTATAGCGCATGCCGGTTATTTGGCGAAGATATTGCTCGATATGCAGCTGAAAATGTATGCAAACAGCTATAATGCATTGCAGCAAAGAAAGGTTGAGCTGACCTCAAGCATTAATTCAATGAGGGAGTCTTCTGATCCGGATAAGGCACGGCCCCAGTTGGAGACTGCTAAAGCAGAGCTTGATGCGCTTTCACAGAATATTGAAAAGAAGAAAAATGATATTTATGCTGCAAGGGACAAGGCGCTGGCAGATCTGGCTCTTAAAGAAGGTGAATGGGATGCATCGGCCGCGCAACAGCAGAAATATGACGAAAATATCGCCGGTTACGATGAAAGGATCAAGGAGCTTGAGTATATGATCTCTCTGTATTATTGATACAGAGTCAGCGGAGCGTTATATTGCGGTCTTGTTGCAGGTGATGTGGTATATTTAGTGTATGAGTGAGAAGAAGATTAAAAAACGCTATAAGGATCTGAAGTTCATGGCCAGACAATATGTGGCCGGTGTTCTTATGGTTGCGCTTCTTTTCAACATATTACCGGAAATACTGACTCCGGGGCTGTCTAAAGTTTATGCGGTTAGTATATCTGAGCTTATATTAAGCGCATTTGTAGGCAGCAATTTAGACGATGCTGCTAATTACGATATGCTGAATACCGGACTTATCGAAGATGCAGTACGCGACTGTCACCGTCCTGATACCAGATGGAGTGATATAAAGATGCAGGATGTACTGGCTGCGCTGGGTGATGTTATAGCGGATGATGCTGTGGATCCTGCTGATGAAACAAAGACAATAAAGATCAATCCATGGACAGATGAGAGCGAAGCGTCTCCCGGATCACCCTATGCACCGGGTGTTGATTATAATTCACAGGCTATGAACAGTGAGTATACTCTGGGACAGCTTATCATTGATTATATCCGCAGTGTGGAAACTCTTGCTATGGATTTCTCCGATGAAGAGATACTGGATATGTATGAACAGCTTGCCGGAGGTGATGACGGGGATCCCATAGTCGATTACGATGCGCTGATCGAGCTTATGCGTTCCGCTGCTCAGGCAGGAAAGACGAGCGGCTATGCGGATATGGAAGGGACCGATGTCCTGAGTTACCGCGATATGATAAGTTATTCGAATTTTATCAGAAGCAGGGGTACCCCTCTTCCGGGAGGATATCTGTTTATAGGTACATGGATCATAAATGCCCAGAATCTTAATGCAACATTCTACAGGGCAGCTGTACAATCCATGTCGGATTATGATCAGCAGATAGATCTGTACAAATCCGAGCTGGCCGGCAATAACTGGAGGAATATAGCGGGAGCTTCGGGGCTTGAGTATATACTGCCGATATCGGAAACGATTCCCGATAAGGAGATAAAAGACTGCTGGGTTTCCGTATTTGTGGGTGAAAACGGTATACCTGTCAAGGCGAATACGGTTACAAATAATTACGGCGGTGACACTATAGATATATTTAATATGATCGATCCTTATGATATAGAGAATCTGCCGGAGCTTAAGAGCCTGAAGATGCAGTATGATGCCAAACTGGTGGATCCCAACAACAGTAAGTCTGAGAAATATATCTATGAACGTATAGATGAGATCTTTAAGCGTGACAGTAGAATGGAACGCAATGAAGACATGGACAGGGACTGCAAGTATATAATTGATATTGCAGGAAGGACAGGTATAGCATTTTATGCGGGTGATCCCTGGAACTGTAATTCTACCACCGCATATGTAGAGTCGATTCACAGCTGCGGAGGAATAGGACTCACCTGTACCGGAGGATGGAACATTCCAACATGGCGTTTCCAGGAGAGTGGCTCCGGTTTTTTGGAATCTTTGGAGCGGGCCGTGTCATTTTATATCAGCGGCAGAAGAAACAATAAGTTTTATTACAGATGGGGCTATTATAACGGCAGTTATTCACCCGGGTCTTCTTCGCAGCAGGTGGAGCGTCTTATAAGAGGCGGTATTGCCTGGACTAATGAGGTGGCCTGGAAACGGGAAGTAGATGGTTTCGGTGGTATAGAGGCACTGCGTGCGCGTATATGGAATTTTCAGGATATGTGGGCACATTATTCAAGCGTTCAGGATGATGTGACGGATGATCTGGATAATAAGCTTAAAGGTATAACGGGGTTATATGCAGCGCTTCGTGCCACAGGTACTTCCGAAGATAAAGAGCTGGCTGATGAAGCCCTGCTGCTGGCAGAAAAAGTTGATTCGGCCAGAAGAGCCAGAGCATATGAGAACCTGATCGAAAATGAGAATCATAATTATGTGGTAGGACCGGTGCTTAACTTGTTGTATACGCTTATAACCACCGGAGAATCACATGTGGGTATGAAGTTTAAGCTTTATAATCCCAATGATACCTTTACGCCTGTGGATTCTATTACGGAAGCGGTAGAGTCTGCTATTACCGGCTGTCAGGATGCATTTATCAAATACAGCGGTATGTCACTGACTAACGGTGATGCCATAGTACTGCAGCTGGAATACGATCTGTCAAATTATGTTATAGATAACGCGCCGGGAGGACTTGCGGGAGTGCGCTCACAGCTGCGTGATCTGGTGGATCTTGAGAATATCAATAATGGTGTCATAGCTCATAAGTCAAGGGAGCTCAATCTGCTGAGTCAGCTTTTGGCAGTCGGTGATACCAAATTCCAGATCTATCTGCACTCTTCGGCAAATGATGATTATAAAGAAGCTTTTGCAGATCCGGCTACTACCCAGACTACGCTGGATGAGATACTTAAGGATCAGAAGGCAGGCGTTAACGGCGTGGCTTCTGAGCTCCAGCGTTTTATCAAAGCCAGGAGCATGCGTATTCCTACACAGGAAGCCATTGACTTTGTATTAGCGCGTATTGACTGGGCAGAAGAGCAGAGAGCGTCTATAACAACAGATGCTTTCCAGCCTTTTGCAGAGGAAGCATTAGACGAACATATCAGATGGCTTAAGGATCTGCTGGCTACAATAAAGGCCGGCGGAGCTATACTGGATGAAGCCGGAGAACTGGAAGCACAGAAGGCAGAATTGCAGCTTAAGTATCTGAATGCCCTTGATAATAATAATCTTCAGGAAGCAGAAGAACTGGGACGCAAGATAGACGATACTCAGAAAGCTCTGGATGAAGCCAATGCCGAAAAGAATAAGCAGGCAATGTCGGGCACCTCGGCTGCAGAAAGAGCTGATGCCGCCGTGACCAACACTCCCAGGGCTGTTGCGGAAAAGCTGGTTGATAAAGTCCTGAATGAAATACCTGAAGGGAAATATCCCGATGGCGATATGATACAGGCGCTTGAGGATCTGGGGTCACCCGGATTGGAGCCGATATATGAATCGCTGATCAAAAACGGAGCTCCCCCCAGCATAGTACACCGCGTGGAAGAAGCTTTGGGTAAGAGAGGCGGCAGTTCGTTCATAGACGAATATCCCGATACCGATTCTTCCTCCGGTGGAAGCGGTTCGAATACCGGTAACGGAGATGACGGTGACGGAAGCGGCGACGGTGATAGCGGAGGAGATGCAGGAAATGTCGGCGGCAATGAAAATGACGGCGACGGAAATAACGGACAGGGACATAACGGTGGTCCTGATGGCGGCAATGGCGGAAATGATGTAGGCGGCGGAAACGGTGACGGAAACGGTAATACCGGCGGAGATTCTCAGGAAGCACCTGATTACGGCCCCGGTACCGGCTTGACACCCGATGATTTTGATGATGCTGTCAGGGAGTCTTTCGGCAACGATTTCAGTGAACTTACGGATGGCGATAAGGCAGCTGCCATAGCAGCTATGTCTGAGTTCGCAAAGGCAAGGGATGACAAGGCAGCATATGATTACGCGCTGGATCTTTTGGATGATCTGCTCAGAGAGAAATGTCCGTTTATCTACAGACAGTATGTGAGTGATTACAGCCGCGAATATGTGTCTCTTGCAGCAGTGGATAAATGCAGGAGATATACCAAATTCCGTATGGTCCAGAAGGAATTTAAGGTGACCATGTCACAGCTTGTCACGGGCAGCGCAAGTTACGAATTTGAGATCGGAAAACAGGATGTAAATAATAACGCATTGGGTAGTAATAAGATGGAGGTAGCTGCCGTATCACAGACGGATGAGAGCATAAGAGGCAGCAAGACCGCTAAATATGCATATATTCCGGAAAACAGCAGCGGAAAGTATCTGTATTGTACCTGTGTATATATACCCGGAACCGAGTGGGCGATACTCATAACACCGCAGGTTGATAAGAAGATAGCGCAGCTTCTGGATATACTTGATCTGGAAGCTGACGGCGAATAGATGTGAGGTAGGATGAAGAGGCGTAATGTGATCCTCAAAAGCATATTGGGCAATCTCTTAAGTGTGAGCCTCTTAGCCCCCACTGTTGCAGGGCTTATGCCTGCGCTCAGTGTTGAAGCGGGAAATAAGAATGTGCCTATAACTTACGAGTATTATACTACGGTGCTTGGAAACGAAGTCCCTGAATCCTGGTTATTTGTGGGCACCTTTCTGATGAGCGCAAAGTCGCTTTCGGCAGAAGTTTATCAGGGAGCATTGGACAGCCGTGAAGAGTATAAGCAGCCGATAGCCTATTACAGCTCCGAACTGGATGGAGGCGCATGGAAGAATATAGAGGGAGCGAATTCCATAATAACCATACTCCCCGCATCAGAGAAGGTGAAGGAAAAAGACCTTTATCCGTATCTGATCACCGCAGTGGTCGGTGATGACGGCATACCCAGAGATCCGGTCAGCGGAAAGCCTATAGATATATTTACCACGACTTCGCTTTACGATATGGAAAATCTGCCGGAGCTGGAAGCTTTGTATAATTACTATCAGAGCGGGGCGGTAAGCTGGAGTGATGTGGGCAGCAAGAATTATTTATACCGCATGCTGTTCTTCTTCTTTGAAAATGATGATCTGGATTTTGACAGGACTGCATTGGATGCGTCAGCGGCGTTTGATCAGTACAAAGAGCTGGTCATGGACAGAAATCAGCTTGAAGATATCTGGGATAAGGCGCTTACAACAGATACTTCGGTATGGCCGCAGGAATACTCACAGATCATGCAGGTCATGCGAAACTGGCCTAACATACGCGATGATGTCACGGACAGGGCAGACAGAGAAGAAGCGCTTCTGGGATCCCTCTTCTTATCACTTCAGGAACAGGATCTCAGCGAAGAGGCAGATTCGGCCCTTTATGTGGAAAGACAGATAGATGCGGCGCGCAGAGCCAGGATTTATTATAATCTTACGCTTAATGATAATATAACCGGAAGTTATGGCGTGGGGATTGATGCGGAGCTGGAAGCTCTTCAGCTTGAAGAGGCAGAGCTTAAGGCGTATCTGGCACAGCTGGCACTGGACATTGATAAGGCAGAATCCGTGGTGAAGAAAGCCAGACAGGCTGTATTTGATCTGGAGGATGATAATGAGGCTCAGCAGGAGGCCATGGATGCGGAGCAGGACCGCTGGGCAGCCCTTGATAATGAGACCAGGCTGGATGAGCTGAAGGCGCAGGAAGCTGAGCTTAAAGAAGAATTTACGCTCATTGAGGCGGAATATAACAGGCTTAATGCTGCTCTTGATGATGCTTATAACGCTTCGGTTACGATGAATGGTGACCAGACGGCTCTTTCGGATGAAATAGACGCTCTGCTTAAGCAGAAAGATGAAATAACGGCAGGGTTCGAAGCAAAGATAAAAGAGCTCGAGAATGATCTGAGTAGCCTGAAGACACGCAAAACCAAAGCTGAAGGCAGAAGGGCTGAATATGAAGAGGCATATTCCGACAGGGAGAATTATCAGAAAAATCTGGACGTACTATACGAAACCATAGAAACAGAGAAATTAAAACTTGCAGCGTACGTCACTGAAGCCGAAAACTATACTTCCAGCCGCAGCACAGCCAATGCCGACGATGAAGTGATCTATGATCCCGAGAAAAAGCAGAAAGCCGACCGCAATGTATCGAAACAGCAAAAGCTTCTGAATACGCTTAAAGACAGCGCGGCAGGTGTTGAGAATAAAATAAGTTCTCTGGATACGGTCATAAATGAGATATATAACGATCTTAATCTGGATGATGAGATCGAAGCGGCGCAGAAAGCGCTTGACGATGCAAAGGCTGATCTTCCTGCTGTGGTGGATCGCGAAGCAGCTGCGATCATGCTGGAGATAGAAAATAAACAGGCTGAGCTTGCAGCAATGAGCGATCCTTATCAGGAAAAGCTTAAGGCGCTGAAAGAAGCCAATGATGCATATAACGCTTATACCGATACCTATCAGAAGGCTAAGCAGGCTCTGGAAGATAAACAGCGTGAAGTAATGTCGCTGGAAGATGAGACAGAAGCTCATGATAAACTGATAGAATCTTATAAAGACAAGATTGACGCAAATAATGCGCTGATCAAGTCGAAGGAAAAAATAATCCCCATGCTGCAGGCGCCTGTGGACGCTATGAATGATGATTATATCAAGACGGAAACGGTACGTAAGCAGCTTGATTCAATTATTAAGGAATTACAGAACGGGAGTGTTTCGCCCTACGATGCCAGGATAAGGGGGCTTAAGCTGCTTATCGATCTTACACATTTCAGGATCGATCTGATAGAAGAAGAAAAGAAAAAGCTTGAGGATGCAGATAAAGAACTTGAAAAAGAAAGAAAGCAGAAGGACCTTGAAATAGAAAATGCCGAAAAGTTCAGGCTTGAAGATGCGCCGGCACAGTTTGAAGAGGACAAGAAGAGCATAGAGGATAAATACCGTGGTATGCTTGATGAACTCTCTCAGCAGAAGGAGGAAACCGTTGAACAAAAACGACAGGCGCTCCTTGATCATGAAGCTGCTGCAGCAGAGGATCCCCAGATAAAGAAGCTGGATGAGCTGGCAGCTAAAGCAGGACAGGAAGCAAAAAATGCCCTTGAGCTAAAAGATAAGACTGCAAAATATGTTATAATACAGGATAAGATCGTAAAGCTGGAGGATGATCATAACAAGGCAGACGAAAAATATCAGGCAGCACTAAGACGCTATGAGAATACCGATAAGACAGTGCAGAGAAATTCTTATCTTTCGATAATGAATATCAACGCT
The DNA here is from genome assembly GCA_946612125.1 of uncultured Lachnospiraceae bacterium. Lineage (GTDB taxonomy): Bacteria > Bacillota > Clostridia > Lachnospirales > Lachnospiraceae > NK4A136. The sequence continues at coordinate 42,062 of CAMOEK010000002.1, forward strand.
GCAAAAAGGGATGAAGCGGGCGCAAAGCTTGATGAAGCAAGGGCTGAGCTTTCGGAGCTGGAAAAAGAGATAAATGATCTTATAGACAGCTGCGGAGATTATTCGGGGGCTACCGGAGATGATAAAGCGGCTGCGCAGTATTATAAAGACAAAAAAACAGCAGCCGAGCGGGCGCTGGCCCAGAGCAGATCTGCAAAGGAAACATTGATAGAAGAATACAGGGTGCTTGGCGAGCGCTGGGATGCAAAGATCGCGGAATTTGATCCTAAGATACAGTCAACGCAGGAGCAGGAAGATGCCGCGCTGCTGGCTGCAGAGGAAGATTTTTTACAGGCGCAGGAGAGACGGCTTGATGAGATAAAGGCTCTTAAGGCAGAGAGTGAAGAGCTTCTTTCAAAAAGAGCGGAGAACAAACTTGAGAGAAGCAAGAAAGAGGAAAGGATTTCTTATCTTCTTTCGGTATCAGAGGAGTATCGTACAAAACTTAACGAATATCAGGCTAAGCAGCAGGCGCTATCGGAAGAAGGCAATTTCGGAGTGGCGCCGACGCTGAATTTCCTGAAAGATGCGGCGATAAGCGGCAGTCCCGAGATGGGAAGACGCTATTCTGATATGGCGGCATACAGGGGGGGCAGTTTTACCGAGACGGCGGAATTGTCGGTGCTGTTGCAGGATGCTTATACGGCCTGCCTTGCAAGCTACGATTCTTATACCAAAAAGAGCATGAAGCTGACTGAAACCCCGGCGGAATATGCGGGATATATCCTGTCACGAAGAGTGGCATCAACCGCGGATAATGAAGCGGCCTGCATGCCCTACCTGCAGATGCTTACAGATCTGCGAAACATAGAGGCTTCGGAGAAGGTGCATGAAGAAAGGGAGACATCATTTTTATACACCTGGCTTCTGCCCTTTGCGATAACGGATTTTAATAACAAGCGTACTACCGAAGTAATGGACACCTATCACCGTTACCTGAAGGAAGTTACTGACAGGGATACTCCGGAGAACGGCATCATATACATAGAGGATCGTCTGGAATATGCCAAGAGCTTAAAGAACAGCTTTACAAAGGATAATAAGGAAGCGCTTATCGAAAGCCATATATTGTTTCTTGAGGGACTGCTGGAGGCATTAAGGTCAAGGCTTGACGATGATGATGAAGAAGGAGAGAGTTTCAGCGAATACGAACAGAGGCTCTTAGACGAGAAGGAAAGGGCCCTTTCGGAAAACGATCCTTCAAGGGCAAAGATGATAGACGCTCTGCTGGAGGGACTGAGATCCCAGCGCTCTGACAGAGAAGAAGGTTCGGGCGAAGGAAATAATCCCGAAGATGAGAGCGGACTGAGTGAAGGAACGACATACAGACCCAGCGCCCAGACTGAGATCGTTAAGGTAGTACTGGATGAGATCAAAACCGGTGATCAGCCCATAGATGTCCATCTGGGAAAACTGCAGGGACTGCCCGGCGGAGTCGGGGATCTGGTAGAAGCCCTGGACAATGAAGGCCTTGGAGATACTTATAAAAATGAGATCGAAGAGGCTATGGCAAATGCGGCGCCTTCAGGCGGTGATTACGGAGGTGGTCCCGGAAGCGGACCCTCAGGCCAGAGCACTGACGGTAATGATATAGACGGCGACGATGGTACAGACGGCAGCGGCGATACCGGAGGCGAAGGCGGAAGCGGCGGCGGTTCGGACAGCAGCGGCGGAGACAGCAGATCCCCCAGCCGTGCTGAAGCGGAAGCAGCATTAAGACCCGTATTTGATGGGCTTGATGAGCAGGGACAGGCAGCGCTGGTAGCAGCGCTTGCACAGGAAGCAGAACAAAGCGGTAATGACGAACTGCTCCAACTTGCTGTTGATCTGCTTAATGAACTCTTAAGACAGAAAAATACCTGCATTTATAAGCAGTATTTAAGTGACAGGGACAGGGTTTATGTATCTCTGGCGGCTATGGATAAATGCAGGGTGCACAGCGGTTTCAGATATGTCCGCAGAGGCAGTAAGGTGACAATGAGCCAGCTTTACAGCGGTTCGGCAAGCTACATATTTACGATAGGCTCCAATGTGGTTGAGAAGAATAACGGCGAAGGATCAAAACTGAGCGTTAACGCTGTTGAACAGGCGGACAATTATATACGACCGGGATCAGCCGCAAAATATGCTTATATAGCAGATGCCGATGCAAAACAGTTACTGGGATGCGATGGTGTATATATAAAGACTACGGACTGGGCTATACTGATCACGCCCGGCATGGCTGATACGATAAAGGAAGTAGCTGAGATACTTAATGAGCTGGCTGCAAGAGGTGAATTGAATTATAACCCCGGGCAGTAGAAAAGAGGTTTAAATTGGCTGATTATACAATAATATCGGATGTGAGCAATTATATACTGAATGTGCTCAGGACCAAGATGTGTCCCGAGCCCATTCCCTCACCCAACAATATTGAGGTATCATCTCCGGCAAGTCAGGATGTTGACTACATACTGGGACTTTATCTGTATGACATAAAAGAAGATGATACAGTGGCTCCGCCTCCTACGATAAGGAGAGGCAAGCTGCAGCTTCAAAGGCCGCCAAAGCCATACAGTTTATACTATATGGTGTTTATAAATTCCGGAGGTCAGGCAGGTCTTAAAGACCAGGACTTCCAGAAGATAATCGGAAAGTGCGCACAGATAGTTTCTGATAACAACAGCGTGCTTCCGAATCAGTTGCAGAACTGGCTGGATACCCAGGAACCTCCTATAGTGCTGAGTCAGGCAAAGATCAGCCTTGAGGAGAAGGTGCGTGTGTGGAGCGCGATCAATAAGCCGTATCAGATCTCGCTTTTCTACAGGGCGGCGCCCGTTTATGTATCCAGTGAAGTACTCATCAACACACCTCGTGTTGTGGATGCACAGTTTGGTTTGCATGTAGCAGGCGAGAATGCGGATAAGGAATGATGACCGCATTACTCTCACCGGAAAGGAGGTAAACCGGATTGGATGAAGGAGTGATCCGACATATGCTGGACCTGCTGGTAAATCTGTATGATTCGACCACAGGCAAAGCGGTGGAGGAGAGAGAAGTCCGCTTCGAAAGAGAAGGTAACAAAACACCCGCAATGTACCGGGGCGAAGGCACTTACGTATTCCTTAACGCAGGCAGAGATAACAGTCTCATGCAGATAAACGTTAAAGGTTTTGAGCCTTTTAAAACGTACCTTGATTATGAGAAGCTGGACAAGATCCTCCCGGCAGTTGATGCGTTCCTGATACCGTCAGAGAATGCAAAGCAGGGGGAATCACTTGTCACTTTGAAGGGTAAACTCACCGGGCTTGTTTCAGTAGAGGCCGTCCATCCAGGCCGACCAGTAACGACGATCAGGGATATGGATCCGAAAAGACGGACGATGACGGTATTTATGCCGAATCGCCGCATGAACCTGACCCAAAGCCGTTACGCTCTGTTAAACACAGAGAAACAGACCTTCGAAACGATCGAAGTGGAAGCGGAGCTTTCTGACAGAAAGATCCGTGTGAAACAGAATCCGACGGAGGAATTCCCGCCAAACTCACCGATATGCCGCATAATATACGGTCAGGTGGAAGAGGATGGAACTTATCTGTTAAGGGTAAGAGATGACGGGAAAAACTTAAAGTATCTGGTCAAATATGTCGTTGACGGACAGAGCAGGTACAAAGTAATAGACTTCCATGAGCCTGAGGAAGTCAGTCTGGATTAAAAGGAGAAGGCAATGTCACTGGTAGTAACAACAGGCGCAATGTGCATGTGCAGCTTCGGTACCACACCGGGGAATCTGACATCCACAAATAATATGACGGTTTTGGCAGAAGGTAAGCCCATACTGGTCATCACGGATGCAGCCCCCATGGTCAATATTTCATCGTGTGGTATGTGCAGCAGCCTGGCCAATCCGCAGGTAGCGGCAGCCACGGCGGCGGCGTTGGGTGTTCTTACACCACAGCCCTGCATCCCGGCCACCCAGGTCTGGACAGGAGGAATAGTTCTGGTAGGGGGCAAACCCTGTGTGACCCAGGACAGCAAATGCATGTGTATGTATGCCGGAGTGTTAAGTATCACGAATCCGGGCCAGACAAAAGTAATCGTAGGCTAAACTGTCCGTCAAACAAAGAATAAACGAAAGGAGAAAATCATTTTATGGCTGAGTATTTTAGTCCCGGGGTATATATTGAAGAGTATGACAATGCCCCCCGTAGTGTTGAAGGCGTAGGCACCAGCACAGGCGGTTTCATAGGTCTGGCTGAGAAAGGCCCCACCAAGGGTGCTCCCCAGCTGGTAACCAATTTCAGGAATTTCCAGAAGCAGTTCGGTGGTTTCCTGAGTGAATACACTCATGGAGAATATCGTTATCTGGCTAACGCTGTAGAGCAGTTCTTTGTAAACGGAGGAACACGCTGCTATGTATCACGTGTGGCTCCCGAAGATGCTGCAAGCGCATCAAAGAAGATGGGTATCCTTACAGTTACCGCTGCTAACGAGGGTAAGTGGGGAAACCGCATCCAGATCAGCTTAAAGACTGTTCTGAAGAAGAAGATGCAGCTCCTGGAGAATACCGGAAAGAACAGCTATAAAGCAAAGAGCGTTGAAGGCTTCAGAGAGGGCGATATCGTTGAGTTTAACGGCGAGTACAATCGTATTGCAGTTATCTATGACGAGCAGATCACCTTCGAGAATAAGTTCAAGGCAGATCCCGTTGATAAGGAAATGATCCCCAAGAACGTTATCCGTCTTGTGACCTTCGATATGCAGGTTCGTTACAATGATGAGGTTGAGAACTTCTTTGACCTTACTCTTAATACATCTTCTCCTGCATTTATCGGCTCACGTCTTGCAGTCAGCAAACTGGTTAACGTAGAAGCTAAGCCTGTAAAGGAAGCTGCTGTTAAACCTGAAAAAGCTGAGAAGGCAGACAAGGCTGATAAGGCAGAGGCTGCTGATGCAGTTAAGGAGATCGGCAATCCTGTAGAAGCGATCCTGGGCAAAGGCATCACCGAAGGTTCCTTCACTCTTGAAGGCGGCTTCGATGGCAGCATCGCAAAGGTTAATGCAGGAACATTCATCGGCAAGGATGAAGGTCCCGAAGGCCGTACAGGTATCCAGAGCTTCCTTGAGAATAACAATGTAAGCATCATGGCTATACCCGGCATCACCTTCCCTGAGGTTGAAGTAGCTCTTGTAGCTCACTGCGAGAATATGAAGAGCCGTTTCGCCGTACTGGATATGCCCAAGGAAGCATACAAGACTGAGGAGCTGGTTAACTTCCGCAGCCTGATCGACAGCACTTATGCTGCTATGTATCATCCCTGGATCCAGGTATTTGACAGAGGCTCCAATAAGTCTGACTTTGTGCCCCCTTCAGGCGCGGTAATGGGTGTTTACTCACGTACCGATATCGCAAGAGGCGTACATAAGGCACCCGCTAATGAGCCTGTTTTCTGCACCGGCCTTAAGTTCAACTATACCAAGGACGAGCAGGATGTTCTGAATCCCGAAGGCGTGAACCTTATTCGTGCTATCCCCGGTGAAGGCATCCGCGTATGGGGCGCAAGAACCGCTTCACACAACTCTTCCTTCAAGTATGTCAACATCAGGCGTCTGTTTATCTACGTTATGGAATCCATCAAGGCTTCCACTAACTGGGTAGTATTTGAGCCTA
>CAMOEK010000003.1:0-42678 GCA_946612125.1 uncultured Lachnospiraceae bacterium
TCTTCCTTAAATACTTCTTATACTGCCTTGCGCTTCTGCACATTTCCTTCGGAGTGATAAGCTTGTATCTGTCTCCGGGATTCAGCTTAAGGCCTTCGGCATCCAGTTTATATTTATCATTAAGGATGTTGTTAAAGTATTCATCATCCTTTTCCATCTGCTTTATGACAGCATATGCCCTCTCATACAGGGCAGCTCTGACAAAATATTTAAAGCGTTTGAACAGTCCGATCTTTTCAGTAAAAAATCCATCCTGGAACATCTCATCATATTCCGCATTTCTCTTAACCTTTTTAGGATATTTGATGGGCAGTTCAAGACCCTTAAGCTCGACGCCGGATACCAGGTCTATCTTTTCCTTTGTATCGCCCGGGTGTTCGGCCATCTCATGTCCCATGCCGATATTCCTTATCAGATTATATTTGGGGACTATACCGAGCATATCGTTCGCCCACATATTGAAATTCCATTGATACCCCCAGGTGCGGTACCAGTGATATTGCAGATCATCAAATACTATAGAAAAGAATCTCCATGTATGTGGCTTCATGAATTTCTTAAACTTCTTTTGCCTTTTCAGCTGCGGCCATTTTCGTATGTTCACATCGTACTTTTCCCAGGCGCGTTTCCATGTGGCCCATCCCCATATCATCGCAAAAGAGGAGAAACATATGTCTTCGGTTTTAAATATCTTTGCCTCGGGATAAAGATTATTACCGCTGATCATTCCTATGCGTTCATCATTTTCATAATGCTCAAGCATATCGCGGCAAAAATAAAAGAAGTTCTGATCGGCCTGAATATCATCTTCGATAAAGATCGCTCTGTCCTCCTTTTCGAAAACCCATGCCATGCCGCTTGGCATACGGTATCTGAGCCCCATATTTTTCTCTGCATAATTTCTATAGACCTCGCAGTCCCAATCGATATGAGAATCCAGATAATCGCGTACTTCATCAACAGCCTTCTTATCCTTACGATCTTTGGGACCGTCACATATGATATACAGTTTTTGAGGCTTCAGTTTTCGTATAGATTCAAACGACTCTTTAGTCACATCAAGACGCTTATAAACTATCATAACAACCGGCACATCAAAGCCTTTATCATTCAAACCCATTCTGTTTTCTCCCTTATCCTGCCGTCACTGTTTCTTATCTTTCCGCATGTAAAGCGGTATATCATCTTAATTCAGATCCTGCTGATATCCAGTGTTTCTTCATCTGTGCTGCCCATCGTTCCCAAAAACCAGCAATGGGTGTACTCATAACCATCGGATAAAATATAGGCTCCCGTCGCTCCGCCCGTATCCGATGTGATCAGGCAGCTGCATTTTGAGAGATAATATATAGCCGCCAGATAACTAATGTTCATGGCAAGAGCATCTTGTCGGTAGTCTGCTTTCTGTCCCAGCTTTACATCCTGTTTTCCGCGATAACGTTTCTGTTCTATCGTCATTATATCTTTAGGAAATGTACTGTTCAGCGCATCCAGGATCTCCAGATCCTCCGTTGCCAGAAAGATCCGCCTGCAGCCATATTCTTCTTTAACTGCTCGTACCTTTTCGATGAGAGTATCCATATCCGGCTGTACGGCATGACCTACGCCTTTGCTTAAATAATCGGTTCCCCTGGCCAGCACTCCCAGCCATCTGTCCGTTTTATTGTACTCATTATCATACTTTTCTATCTCGGCTTTTACCGCTGCAGAAAAATGTATATATTTTTTGCACAGTTTGCGCCAGTATGCGGTCGGCTTTTCGGTGCGTGTAAGACTCAGCAGCGAACCGCCCGGCATCCTGGGATTCTCCAGTATGATGATATTTTTTTTATTCTTTATTTCCTCAAAGCTGACTCCTGCAGGCTGCTCAAAGAAAAACTCCCAGGCGTTTTTTGTCTTTCTTTCCGAAGCGCTGCAAAATATGTTCTCCTTAGTCTGCATATCTATAACCGGAATGTATCCGCGCTGTATGCTGTAGCTTATTCCCGAAAGCGCCTTAAGAAAGAAATTAAAAAGCCCGCCTTCATCCGTATAAAGGCGCAGCACGCAGTATATGTCCTCTTTTCCCTGATAACGTTTGATCACACGGGCATTTTTTGCAGCTATGCAGTTACGCTCTATCTCCCTGTAATCTCCGGATATCAGTGTCCTGGTATTATTTAAAAAACTCTTAAAACTCATAAGCTGTCATATATGTTTTTTAGCATTTTATAATTTATCTCGGATGAGTATTTTTTGAGATACTCATCGTATGCGTTATCGGAAAGTATTTTTCTGTCCATGGTCTCAAAAAGCTCTATAGCCGCATTAAGCCCTTTGACATTATTTTTGAATTTAAGCCCCGTCACTCCGTCGATCACCAGGCTGCCGGGATTGCCGAAATCTGCTGCTATCACAGGCACGCCCAGCGAATATGCTTCTATCACGGTCATGCCAAAGGTCTCGTACCAGCGGGGCGCCACGATAAGAGCCCTGGCTCCGGCCAGCAGCTCCATAGCCGATTCATGATCCAGCTGCCCGCGGCATTCTATATTATCAATGCCCTTTCGCTCAATATATTGCTCAAGAGCCTGCTTTTGATCACCGTCACCCGCAAAGATAAGTTTTCTTCCGTTTGCGGCAAACGCTTTTGCGATAAGCGCGCTGCCCTTTAACCTTTCAATCCTGCCCAGCACAAGATAATAAGGCTCTTTCGCTTCCGCCGCCCTGACCTCGGGCTTTATGGTAAAATTCGGCTTAATATATATCTTTTGCGGATCTATATTCTGTTCCTTCCTGTTCAGCAGTAAAAGCTTCTCTTTATTGAACTGCGTAAGACAGATAAAGTTTACTTCCTTATAGATCCGGTTCCTTAAATGCATATAATTCATAAGCGCCACAGCCGCCGTCTGTACCAGACTGCCGCGATAACACTTTCCTTTGAGCGCGCATCTGCTGTCGTGTTTAATGCATTCCTCACATACCCGTCCGTTCCTGAAAAAGGTGGCTGCCGGACAGAGCAGGCGGAAATTATGCATGGTCTGCACTACCGGAACTCCTTCCGCCGCGGCAGCATAGTAAACCGCAGGACTTACCATAAAGAGCGTGTTATGCACATGCACTACGTCTATAGCTTCCCTGCGGATGATCTTTCTTATATCATTATAGGTTCTGAAAGAAAAGAACATATTAAGGAGAAGTGAAAGCTTCCCCTTCTTTTCAGAATTGTCTCTGGTATAGCGGATGACCTTGTGCCCGTGGGTCGCAAGGAGTCTTGCTTCATTATCCGCCACCGTATCCTCCCCTCCGGGGATACGGTAATGGTTGTGAACTATCAATACATTCTGCATTTGTCCATTTTAACACAGATCACGCATTATTGCACCCTCTAAATGCCAAATGGGATGCGTAAAAGCCACAGTATCATCAGGTGCACGGGATAGGCCAGATAAAAGAAGTACTTAAGCTGGCGCCCCCTCTGCCCGTTATAAAGCGATATCGGCAATACTGCGCCCAGAGCAAAGACCTCACGCACGGATGAAGCCAGCAGTATCACACAGCTTCCCACTATTCTGCCGATGGGGAATCTGCGCAGCAGATACATGGCGCATACAGCAAAAACGCCTATTGCATTGTAATCGGTCCGCATATAATATGCCAGAGCCGCTGCAGCGCATATAAGCCCCGCATTGCAGAAAGCAAAATACAAAGCAGGGAGCTGTCGTATCTTTCCGCTGCCTTTCCTGACAGACTCCGCGCCGCCCTGGGCCGCTATGCTGTCCATGACATGCACGACCAGAAGCCCTATAAAGAGGGTAAAGAATACATTCTGCTTCTTCCAGTAAAATACCTTATCATAAAACGCCAGATCAAAAGGTATCTCGCTGATAAACGCAAAAAGCCCCAGACGCAGCAGATATTTTGTCACATTCTTTGTATGTATATACCCCTCTGTCAGGAGAAAAATATAGATTGGAAAAGCAATGCGGCCGATATCCCTGAGCACCTCATATGTGGTGCTCAGCGGCTCGTATTTTCCGTGGGCCTTAAAATAATACATAAAAAAGGATGCGCCTATATGATCGATGATCATTGTGATCAGGGCTATCCACTTAAGCGCAGCCGCAGAGAAAGGGAGTTTTACCCCGCCCGGCCCCCTATCATCTTTCTGTTGTTTTCCGGAAGTTTTATCCCCTGAAAAGGGAGGATGCCAGGCAGATCTTTGCGGATCCACCTGGCATAAATTATGAAAAAGTTTTGCTGTTAATGTCTTTTTAGGTTTCGCTGGACTTGTGTTGTCCTTTGATGATGTAATCATATAATATAAAAATGTATTTAAAATGATATTAAAATAAACTTAAATAAAACAATTTATGAACAAAATATGAACGTTACAAAATAGTATTTATTCGTGTCAGACCTTCTCCGGTTCCGGATAATCCACACCGAAAGTCTCTACTGTAACACTCTTCATTTTCTGCTCCTGCAGAGGACGGTCGTTGTAATCACATCTGGTGGAAGCGATCTTGTTGATGACTTCCAAACCCTCTGTGATCTTGCCGAAAGCCGCATATTCTCCATCCAGATGGGGAGAGGTCTTGTGCATGATAAAGAACTGGCTGCCTGCAGAATCGGGATTCATGGCGCGGGCCATTGAAAGCACTCCGGGTGTATGCTTAAGGTCGTTCTTAAAGCCGTTATGCGCAAACTCTCCTTTGATGCTGTATCCGGGGCCTCCCATGCCTGTACCGTTGGGATCGCCGCCCTGCAGCATAAAACCTTCGATCACGCGGTGAAAGATAAGACCGTCATAAAAGCCTTTCTTTATAAGGCTTATAAAGTTGTTAACGGTATTGGGCGCTATCTCGGGATAAAGTTCACCCTTCATCACGCTTCCGTCTTCCATCGTTATCGTTACTACAGGATTCTGTGCCATCTTTTTTCTCCTTTATCATTTTATTTGGATATTACTCAGTTTTCTGCGCCGGTCAGCACGCTCTCAACGTCAGCTGCGGCAGCTTCTTCATCGGTACCCTCAGCAATGACCGTAACTTCTTCTCCGCAGCTTACTGCCATATTCATCATGCCCATGATGCTCTTCATATTAACTTTGCGCTCACCCTCTTTGAGATAAATGCGGCTTTCGTACTTGCATGCGGTCTGAACCAGCAGACTCACCACATCCGCATTTATGCCCTCCTGCAACGCTACCTTAACTGTCTTTTCCATAACTCCCTCCTTAAATATTCCCTGAAGATCCTTTTACGACTCTTTCTTTTCTTTCTTCTCTTTCCTTAATTCTTCCGCCATGTCCTGCAGCTTTCTTAAGCGGTGATTTATGCCGGATTTCCCTACCGGCGGCTGCAGCATCTCACCCAGCTGCACCAGATTGAGCTCCGGGTTTTCCAGTCTCAGTTCCGCTACCAGCTTGAGCTTCTCCGGCAGACGCCCCAGGCCTATCTCCTGCTTCAGAAATTCTATATCCTCCACCTGTCTTCTGGAAGCCGCCAGACTCTTGTTTATATTTGCTGTATCGCAGTTTACCCGACGGTTCACATCACTGCGAAGCCCTTTTTCTATCCTGAGATTTTCCAGATCCATCATGCACAGATGCGCTCCGGTAATATTCAAAAACTCGTATATTGCCTCGCTTTCCTTAAGATATACCACATGATGCCCCTTGCGCTTCATGCTCCTGGCCCTGATATCAAAGCCTTCCATCAGCTCTATGAGCTGCCGGGCCTGAGCCTGAGTGCTGCAAACCATTTCCAGATGATAGTTTTTTGCAGGATCGCTCATCGAGCCTCCTGCAAGAAAAAAACCGCGCAGAAAAGAACGCCTGCAGCAGCTTTGCTTAAGGATTATCCCGGATACCGCGCCTTCATTCATTTCTGAAAAATGCACGGATCCCAGTATCTCCGCCGCGGATCCTTCCGTCAATCCCCTGTTCTCGTCGTATTGTTCTATGTTATATGTTTTTTTGAGTAATGTAAAGAGCTTTTTTTTGAATGGGTCCGAATCGCCCGTAAATACAAGCCTTCCGTCGCTTACGTTCCCCGAAGCAGCGATAAATGCTGCTGTTTCGGCTATGCCGCAATGTCTGGAAGCCGGAACGATGCCTGCCATCTCATCTTTGACTTTAGAAGAAAAAGACATGACGGCGCCTCAAAGCTTCTCATCACGATGAGTGATGGTTATTCCGTATTTTCCCTGTTTTTTAAGCCTTTCATAGATCTCACCGGCCAGGGTCACGCTCCTGTGCTTTCCTCCGGTGCAGCCTATGCCTATGACCAGCTGATGTTTGCCTTCCTTGACATAATTGGGGATAAGGAAGTGCAGCATATCGCTCACTTTCTCAAGAAATTCCCCCGCCTCGGGAAAGCTCATGACATAATCATGCACAGGCGCATCATTTCCCGTCATCAGCTTAAGCTCGTCAATATAAAAAGGATTGGGCAGGAAACGGACATCAAATACCAGATCCGCATCGGCAGGTATGCCGTACTTAAAACCAAAGGACACCACCCTTATTATCAGATTAGCGTATTCCCCGTCCTGCAAAAAGATCTTATCCAGCTCTTCTTTAAGCACTCTTGTCAGAAGATTCGAAGTGTCAAAGATATAATCAGCGGTATTCTTGACATTCTTTAAGATCTCCCTCTCGCGTTTTATCCCTTCCTCCAGACTTCCGTTGCCGGCTACGGGATGAACACGACGGGTCTCCTTGTAACGTTTTATCAATACCTTATCATCGGCATCCATAAAGATTATCTCAAAAGGATAATCCTTTCTCCTGAGAGCAAGAAGAGTGCGCTCAGCTTCATCAAAATCCTGATCCGCGCGCACGTCAAGACCCAGAGCCACCTTGGATACTTCACTGCCGGGTCCGGAAAAAAGCTCTATGAACTTGTCTATAAGGGGTACCGGCATATTATCGACACAGTAGAATCCCATGTCTTCAAGCATTTTCATAGCGGTCTGTTTGCCGGCGCCGCTCATGCCCGTAACTATGACAAAACGCATTTAGATCCCTCCGAAAACAACGTCCCTCAAACAGGAGGGGCATACAAGACCGGTACAGCAGAAACAGCCGGCTACAGCGTAAGATCCCTGAATCCCGGTATACGCCGCAGAAGCCATACCGGCACATAGCATACCAGATACACTATCACGCTCCATAACAATGCGGCGCCTAGCCTGGCTAAGCCTGTAGGTTCCCCGCAAATACTGAGCCTTATATTTTCTATTATCTCGATCCTGCCATCCAGGAAAAACCCGTGGAGCAGGTAAATACCAAGTGAACAGCCTCCCAGAGAGCCCAGGATACGTTCCCATGCCCTGTGTTCCCTGCGCCTGAACAAAGCCTTGCAGACAACAAACAGGGTAACGCAGTGCAGCATGGTCACAGCGCTGTGATATTCGGGATACATTACATAATCACCCATCGATACGCCTCTGTTCGACAGTATGTATGTATTATATATCAGCCATATCAGATCCAGAGGCACCAGTATAAGAGCCAGCTTTTTGCACTGATCCACGCTCATCCTGTGATGGAAGAAATATCCCATAACCGGATAGATAAATATGACCTCCGTGATCCACTCCAGCTTCATATTCATATTCAGGCTGTAGCGGTCCATAAGTATATAGGTATTAAACAGCGGCAGTATGGACGAAAGCACGAATACCGCAATTATCAGATAAATGAAATCTTCATCACGCATATTCTTGACCATAGGCCGCATAAAGGGCAGACAGATCAAAAAGCCCAGCGTAGCATAGAGATACCAGAACTGGGGTATGCGCTCCCTGTTATAAATATCGGGAATAAAACGCGTAAGGTCGAACTGATCCCTGCCGGCCTTAACATCCGCCAGATAATACAGAAATGAAAAAACGACCAGTATGATGATCATGCGCAATATGCGCTTACGCCATACAGTCTTGATAGCCTCATGCATATCCAGCAGTATCGCGCCGCTTATCATAAGGCACAGCCACAGCGGGAAGCGCACAAACATAGCCACAAAAAGACTGATATAGTACTGAAGCGTACCGCTCTGCAGATCTATGTATGCATTAACACCGTCTGAATACGAAAATATAAGAAAGATGATGGCTATGACCCAGAGTATATCAAAGTAAAGCTCTCTCTTTCTTTTTGGTCTGCGTAAATCATTAGTTTTCATCAAAGTCCCCCAGAAGTATTACCTCCGGTTCAAGCACAACACCGAAGTCCTGCCTGACTTTCTTTTGTACTTTGCACATAAGACCGTAAATATCGGTCGCCGTTGCATTTCCTTTATTTATAACGAAACCTGCATGTTTTTCAGAAACACAAGCTCCGCCGATGCTCATCCCCTTGCAGCCGGCGTCGGATATAAGCTTGCCTGCAAAGTATCCCTCCGGACGCTTGAAGGTGGATCCGGCGCTGGGATATTCCAGAGGCTGTTTCTCCCTGCGCTGGCGGTTGAGCTCTGCCGCCTTCTTAAGTATCTCTTCCTTATCGCCATGTTCCAGCTTTAAGCTGCTGCCCAGTACTACGCCTCTTTTTTGCTTGAGCACGCTGCTGCGATAAGCAAAATCCATTCCCGCATTGTCAACACTGCGCACGCCTTCACCGCAAAAGTAAATGCGCGCCCCGGCTGTGATATCCTTCATCTCGCCGCCATAGGCGCCTGCGTTCATGGTAAGCGCGCCGCCCAGGCTTCCCGGTATTCCGGAGGCAAATTCCATCCCGCTTAAGGAATGCTCCGCAGCAAATGCAGCTATACGGCTTAACAGTGCCGCCGGTCCCGCAGTTATGACATCTCCGTCTGCGCTGATGCCCTCAAAGCCTTTCCCCGGCTTTATCATGATACCGTCGTAGCCTTTATCGCTGACTAAGAGATTGCTGCCGTTCCCCAGAAGGAACCACTCCAGCTTTTCTTCCTCTATCAGCTCCATCAGCCCCAGAAGCGCCGCTTCATCCTGCGCGGTGACGAAAAACCGCGCCTCCCCGCCTGCACGAAAACTGCAGTGCCTGCTCATGCTCTCACGCTCAAGCACATTGCCTTCTCCTGCGATATCTTTCAGTTTCTCTTTTATCAATGCCGCTGAATCCATTTTTATTTCAAAAAATCATTCAATCCAGCACTAATTTTGCTGCGCCGTAGATGCCTGCATCGTTTCCAAGCGTTGCCAGCGCGAATTTAACATCCCTGCTGCCGCGGAAAACGTACTTTTTATACTCATCAACTATGTAATCGAAAAGAACCTCGCCGGCCTTGGACACGCCGCCGCCGATAACGAATATCTCGGGATTGACCACACATGCCACTGCCGCAAGTCCCTTCCCCAGGTAATGTCCGAAGCGCACAGCGATCTCCTTTGCCACTTCATCGCCGGCCTTGACCGCATCAAATACGGCCTTTGCGGACAGGTCTCCGTTTCTTAAAGACGAAGGCTTATTGTCTTCGGCCAGTCTTCTCTTTGCCAGACGTGATATGCCTGTAGCGGAAGCGTACTGCTCAAGGCAGCCGTGATTGCCGCAGCCGCATGCCTCCGGCTCATCATCGACTATATGGATATGGCCGATCTCGCCGCCTGCTCCGGTAGCGCCTGTCAGGACCTTTCCCTCTACAATGATGCCGCCGCCTACGCCGGTACCCAGTGTTACCGCCACAAGGTTCTTATAGCCTTTGCCGCCGCCCTGCCACATCTCGCCCAGAGCCGCAACATTTGCATCATTACCGGCTTCCACGGGGATGCCGCCTAAAAGCACGGCAAGTTCCTCTTTTACGGAGAATACACCCCAGCCCAGATTGGCCGCCTTATAGATCACGCCGTTTGCGTCAACGGGTCCGGGAACGCCTATGCCCACACCGTAAACATCATTCTTATCAATGCCTTTTTCGGACATCTTAGCCTTTATAGATGCTGCGATATCAGGCAGGATATTGCTGCCGTTATTATCCTTCCTGGTCTTTATCTCCCATTTGTCCTGCACATTTCCTTCCGGATCAAAGAGACCCATCTTTACGGTGGTTCCACCCAGATCCACTCCAAATACTACTTTTGACATGATTTATTTCCTCCCGTACGGATACTTCGCCGCCCTGACGGTGGCCCGGTCATTTGTTTACTGCAGTTTGTCCCTGTTCTCCAGCGCGGCCTGCATACGCTTATACAGCTCCTGAGGCGCGTTATATCCCATCTTCTTGAGACGGTAATTGACCGCAGCGGATTCGCAGATCAGCGCGGTATTACGTCCGGGACGGATGGGGATATTATGGCAGACTACCTTATTGCCCAGATATTCGGTATACTCTTCTTCCATGCCCACGCGGTCGTAATCCTGATCCTTTGACCACTCGGAAAGGCGTATAACCAGGTTGATCTCCTGATCTTCCTTTACGCTCTGCACGCCAAAGAGCATCTTTACATCAACTATGCCTATGCCTCGTATCTCTATGAAATGCTTGGTCACGGCGGGCGCCGTTCCTATCAGGGTTTCCTCGGAAACCTTGCGGATCTCCACCACGTCGTCCGTTACCAGACGATGGCCTCTCTTTATAAGCTCCAGAGCGCATTCGCTCTTTCCTATGCCGCTCTCACCTGTGATCAGCACGCCCTCACCGAAGATATCCACAAGCACGCCGTGCACGGTCATGCAGGGAGCCAGCTTGGCATTGAGCCATCTGATAACCTCAGCCATGAAAACCGAGGTGCCCTTTGATGTAGAAAGCAGAGCCACGCCGTTCTTTATCGCTATCTCCTTGAACAGCGGATCCGGCTGCAGATCCCTGCAGAAAACGAAAGCGGGAGTGGATTTGGAGAGCACCTTGTCGTAGATCTCTCTTTTATCCTCTTCCTTCATCTGTTCCATATATGAATATTCGACAAAACCTACTATCTGCAGACGGGTAGCATCATAATGCTCAAGATAGCCTGCCAGCTGTATAGCCGGGCGGTTGATATCCGGCTGGGTTATGCGTATATTGCTGATATCTATCTCATCAGTAAGATTAGTGAGTTTCTGCTTGTCGATGAGACGCTGCAGACTGATACTTGCCATAGGGAGTCCTCCTTTTTTAACACATTTGGGGTATATTATACTTCTATTTTGAACTATTTACAACAAAAAATCAGCCTCCCGGCAGAATACTCCGTATCCGACAGACTGAATTCATCATAAGATATTTTATAAACGCCATGGATAGATTCTATTTTTTTCTGGTAGTGTCCGTATAATCCGTATAGCCCAGACTCTTTACTCCCCTGGCCAGTTCATCAAGAGCATGCTCGAGTTTTCCATAGGTATCATATACCTGCTCAAAAAGAACAAAAGCCTCTTCTCTCCGGCCTTCTGCCGATGCATTAAAGCATCTGAACGCATAGCGGTGCAATTCTTCATGAAGATCATACGCTGCTTTGTACGCCGATAGCTTCTTTATCCTGTCATCTTCGACCGTGGCAAACCATTTGCCGAGCTTGCAGCCTCCGGGATTGTTTACCTGCTCCGGCTTCAGATGCTCATAACCCACAAGATTATTATACTGTCTCCAGGTAAATATCAGATGATCCACCTTAAATACCGTGATCCAGTCAAGCATGGTCAGTTCGGCACGGTCTCTTGCCATATCGGAACGTACCATATCCACGCTGCGTGAAATCCTGTACAGATGCTCTCCTGTAGTGAAGCATTCCTCATCCAGCTTGTCAAATCCGCCCGCGACGGTGTTGCCCAATGCGATAAATTCTTCCGTAAGAGCTGACTGTGTATTTACTTCTTCAAATATGGAATCAATATCTTCATTGATACCCGCGACTTCATCTACCATGTTTTCCAGACTGCGTACAGAACTGTTTGCGCGTTCCGTTCCCTCTTTCAGATGATCTGTAGTAGCGGCAACCGATGCAGCGATCGCATCA
Source organism: uncultured Lachnospiraceae bacterium (assembly GCA_946612125.1). Taxonomy (GTDB): domain Bacteria; phylum Bacillota; class Clostridia; order Lachnospirales; family Lachnospiraceae; genus NK4A136. The sequence goes on from CAMOEK010000003.1 coordinate 11,896, forward strand.
ATATTTTCCAGCATCTCATCCACATAGGCGACCACCGAATCCGCACAGGATGCCGTATCGCCTGCCTGTACTCCCATCTGCTGGGCGACTACCGCGAATCCGCGTCCGGTCTCACCGGCACGGGCTGCCTCTATACTCGCGTTCAGGGCGAGCAGGGAGGAATTGTCTGCCAGATCCTTTATCTGGTCAATGATCTTTGTGATCTTTTCCGTATTTTCCTTAAAGGCAGCAATCTTATCGTTGATCTGATCCACTTCATCTGCAGTGGAATCTATAACGGCTATACTCTGCGTTATTTCTTCGGAACAGTTTCTGGAAGTTTCTATCACATCGTGTGAACCGGACTGTATATTCGAGACCGCATCCTGTACCCGGACGATAGAACGCTCCAGTTCCTTCCCTGAGGTATGGATAGTCGCCACGACCTGGGCCTGCTCATTGACCTTTTCGATCATGTTCTTAACAACCGAAGAATCCCCTATCTTTATCATGGCTTCATTCATGCGCATGACAAAGACATTATTTGCCCGAAACACACTCTTCATCAGGTTATTGTAACACAGAGCGATTTCCGGATCATGGAACTCGGATGCTTCCAACGTACTCATATCTCCGTCAGCAGCTTTTCTCATATGCTCCATAAGTATTTTCAGATCTTCGCCGGCCAGATCAACTTTCTTTCCAAACATTATAGTACCTCCTGTCTTCTGCCCATTCGATACATTGTTTTACCTGTTATCTTCTGATATCGTAATTCATGTTCATCAGATTCCGTATGCTTTCTGCATCATCCGTGATGTTTGCATCACCGCGGATCGTATGCTTTATGGCACTGCTTGCTACAGCAAAGTTTACCATATCTATCGGCTCATATCCATGCATCATTGCATAAATAAATCCGCTCGCAAAAGCATCTCCTCCGCCGACACGGTCAAGGATAGTAAACGTAAAAAGTCTGCTCTCATAGGTCTTTCCGCCGTACCAGAGATAAGCTTTTAAGCTGTTTTCGCTTCCGCTGTGCGCATAGCGCACATGCCTTGCTATGCATTTCAGATTGGGGTATTTTTCCACAAAGGCCCGATTGACCATATCCTGCTGTTCCCTATCCGGCTGATACGGGATATCATCTTTTATATCTCCTTTGGAATGATCGTTATCGTCCCGCCACAGATGATAGGGTTCAATACCAAAAAGAATATCCACATAAGGGAGACATTCTGTACAGAAATCCCTGGCCTCTTCCCAGGTCCAGAGTTTTGAACGGAAGTTTCCGTCAAAGCTTACCGTGAGTCCTTTTGCCCTGGCTGTCCTTAACGCACGCAGGATCAGGTCGGCACAGTTTGGAGAAAGTGCCGGTGTGATACCGCTCAGATGCAGCCATGTATAGCCCTCAAGCAGCCGCTCCAGATCGACCCCTGAAAAATCATACTCTGTTATGGCACTGTGCTTACGATCATAGATCACCTTGCTGGGCCGGATACCATATCCTGTCTCAAGGTAATAGCTGCCCAGTCTGTGCGTCGGTGTCTCCTCAGGAGTACTCAGTATCACAGGCGTACAGTGCACATCATTACTCCGCAGCATCCTTACCGCACTCTTCCCGAGAGAGTTGTTGGGAACCACAGAAAAGAAACTGCTGTCCACCCCAAGATTTGCCAGGGCCAGCGCTATATTCGCCTCGCTCCCCCCATAGCTCGCCTCAAAATCCGATGCCATACGTATCTTCACATAGTCCGGCGGCGTAAGCCGCAGCATGATCTCGCCGATCGTTATAAATCTATGTTCCATAGAAAAAACCTCCACAAATATAAGCTCTTACTGCCATGCTACAGAGAGTCCTTATACCTGTCATCATACTTAAAATAATCAAAGTCTGCGGGTTTTCTGCTGCCGCATCCCCCGTTATTGGCATAGATTCCGACAAGTGTTCCCGTATGACGTTTAGGATCATCCGGAACTCCTTCATCGCATAGATAAATGCAGTTTTCCAGTACTCCTACCGTCTTCCAATCCTGACCATCCGGGCTGTAATAAAATGTTCTTATAAGATGATCCGTCACAACCCTTATGAATACAGGCATCACAGGAACGTCATCGATCTGCGCCACCAGCTCCTCCCCATGATTTCTGTTTATCACAAGCTGAATCTTTCTGCCGCCTTCATAGCATACCGCACATCTTACATAAGTGGCAGTACTGTAATAACACGTCAGTCCGGCCTGTTCTCCATCTCTGTCCGGATAAAACTCTACTTTGGTTTCCGCAATATACGAAAGCTCCTGCTCTCTGCGAAGCAGGGTGTTCTTTGCACGTATTTCATTTAACTGCCCGTCTCTTGTCCATATACGGAAATATCCCGGACGTTCTGTCAATGACCATGAGCCATTATCCGGATTCCTCACAAACTCCCATTCAAGATCCAGAGAATCCTTATCAAAATCATCAAAAAGATTTCTGTCATATAAACACTCCGGCAGATCAGGAGCTGTCTGTTCCGTGCCGGGTCCCTTCCCCTCATTTATAACAAACCATCCGTCATTTGTCCACCGTACAGGATCTAATGCCGTCTCTCTGCCAACAGTAGTATATTTCCCCCCATTAGGCCTTCCGCATAGATAATAACACCACCATTGTCCGTTCGTGTCCTGTACCAGCTTACCATGACCTGCGCGTTGAAGCGCTGCCTCAGGATCCTTCTGGCGCATCACGGGATTATAGGGCGACTCCTCGTAAGGACCGTAAAGCTCTTTACTGCGAGCCACATTGATACCATGTCCGTATCCTGTTCCGCCCTCTGCCACCATAGCATAATAGTAACCGTCTTTTTTTATTATATGCGGACCTTCTGAACATCTCTCTCCTGTACCCCCCCAGACTGTTACGGCATCTCCCTCTACCGACATACCGTCATCACGTAAGGGCACAAGCCTGGCGGCTCTGGCTATGACCATATATCTTTTTCCGTCATCATCCACAAAAAGTGAAGGATCGATATCATCTACTTCCAGACATACCGGCTTGCTGTACGGTCCTTCGGCTTTATCTGATACCATCACCAACTGCCGGCGCATTACATTATTATCGCGCTTCCCATCTGCATTCAGGCGCAATGTAGCATATATATAGAATCTGTTATCAACATATTCTATATCCGGTGCCCAGATACCATGAGAATCTTTGATATGACTGATATCCAGCCATTCCGGATTGGTAATGGCATGTCCTATTATATGCCAGTGTACCATATCCCTTGAGTGAGAAATCGGGATTGCCGGGAAATACTGAAAGCTGGAATTGACCATATAATAATCTTTATCAACCCTGATCACCGAAGGATCCGGGAAAAAACCTCTCTGTACCGGGTTATGGTAAATACGTCTTTTCTCTTTGCTATCCATCAATATATCTTACCTGTAGTTCTATATATAATTCAGTTCCTTGATTTCTTTAACATTCACATTTGTCAGCATGCTTTCTTTGTCCGCACTCCCGTATATCGTTACATCATTGACCTGAAGCCGGTCAACATTTTTCAGATACAGACTGCGTCCGGAAAGCTTCGGAAAATTATCCATCATTATCGGACAACGCGGAGTTCTTTCATTTTCCGGAAGGTAGTATGCTTTAATATGTTCAAGTGTAAGCTTCTCTATAGGAGCCTCCGGTAATCCATACGCGCATACCAGCGAAACATCCACAACCATGCAATCGACATAACGAATCGTCAGGCTGCCGATCCTTGGAGTACGGTAATCCTTTTCCATCGGCTCCTGACTCTGCACATATTCGGAATGGCCGTCCGGATCACAGTAATAAAACATATTTACGGTAACCGGCATATGCACGCGGTTCATGGTTATATTCTCAAACAGAAGGTCTGTCAGCACAGACCTTTCTCCACGGCCACGCCTTGTTTTTATACGCACACCGCGGTCAGTTCCGCTGAAGATACAGTGAGTCACATGTAATCCGCGCACTCCCCCCGCTATCTCAGAACCTACTGTCACTGATCCGTGCCCGTTTTTCATATGGCAGTTGCGTATTACTATATTCTTTGTTTCCTTATGATGAGCATTTGCCATGTATAACTTACCGCTCTTTATCGCAATGCAATCATCACCGACAGAAATGGTAGTACCCAGGAGACGCACATTTTCACAGCTCTCAGGATCAAAACCGTCAGTATTGGGTGAGTCAGGCGGATTCTGTATGGTAAGATCCAGAAAATCAAGTTCATCTGAATAATAAGGATGTACGCACCAGCACGGAGAATTCTGAAGGCTCAGTCCCTGCATCCTTACATTCTTACATGCATTAAAGAATATGAGCTTTGGACGCCATGCCACGCGTTTGACTTTGGGATCTATCCACCAGTCGCAGTTTGACGCATTACCGTCTATGGTCCCCCGTCCGACGATATCCAATCCCTCCACCCCTATGGCAGTAAGCAGCGAAGCATAGCTGTCAAGCGGATTACCTTCCCAGGATGAAAGATTATACTCTTTTTTATTGTCATAAAGATGTCTGATGATCCCGGGCAATACCGGATAATTCTCTCGCTTTGCATCACCGAGTATCACCGCTCCCTCATCTACCCAGAACGTCATATGGCTTTTCAAAAACAACGGTCCCGTATAATATGTCCCACGGGGTATCCACACGGTTCCGTTATCCGGGCAGCTCTGTATCGCAGCCTGTATAGCCGCCGTATCATTATGATTCCCGTCACCCGCTGCTCCGAATCTCCTTACATCAAGCAGAAAGCTTTCTGTCTGCGTTTTCACTGCAGTACATTCGTCCGATCCGCTATCCTTTACCCTGATCTCATACTCATGATCAGGTTCCAGACCATCGATAGTTATCACATTTCTGTCAGTCTCACAATACGGCTGACCGTCAACGTAAACCGTACATTTCTTATCTGTTTTAAAACGCGCATTGTTTATTCTCTCGATCGTTATGCTCCGTTTAAATATACCCGCTATCTCAAAAGCCATAATCTCTCCTCAAAAAACTTTACGATTCTCCACTATTGATCCATACCCTATCTTTAACCCTGAATCAATGCACGTTTCGGATCATCTCCGTATATGCGAGCAGGAAAGGCGCCACACCTTTAGCCTCATTCTCAACTACCGGCTCACTGAAATAATATTCAAGAGAACCATCACGATGCTGCTTGCCTCCAAGTCCCGCGACCAGACAGATCCCTGACAGTTTGAGGGTTCCGTCTTCGTTACATGACAGATATTTCTGAACGATCCCGTCGAAAGCCCTCTCACCCATTTTAGCATAACGCGGCGCAAGATATCCAAGACGTACTGCCTTAAGGATCGCATATGAAATAAGTGCGGTTCCGGATGTCTCCAGATAATTCCCCTTGGCTTCAGGATGATCCACCACCTGATAAAACATACCGCTTTCATCCTGATATACACTTAATGCATCTGCCAACCCCTCCAGAAGTGTCTGCAGATAACGCTTTTCGTAATAAAGAGATTCGTCGGTTGCCTCCGCGGTCTCTACTAATGCAAGAGAAAACCACCCAATGGAACGCAGCCAGAAGTTAGGACTGCAGCCTGTCACGGGATCCGCCCAATACATCTTTCTGCTCTCATCATAGCCATGATAGTAAAGTCCCGTCACGGGATCACGCATATTCTTTTCGACATTTTTAAACTGAAGTATCACATCATCACATTTTCCCATTCTGTTAAATCTTGTCTCATATTTCATATAGAAGGGTTCTGCCATATACAGACCGTCAAGCCAGACCTGATCAGGATATATCTCCTTATGCCAGAAGCTTCCTTCTTTCGTGCGCGGCATACCTGTCAGCTGCTCGCGAACATGATCCAGCGCAAGTTTGTATTTGTTTTCACCGGATTTATCATACAGGAAGAAAAGATTGCTTGCCGTATTTATATTATCCAGATTGTATTCTTTGATATTATATGTGCGTATGGAACCATCCTCTTGAACAAAATAATCAACAAAATCCTTTGCAAAAACATAATATCTTTCTTCACCCGTTATCTCATAAAGGGCGAGCAGTGCAGTGATCATACAACCATCTATGTAATTCCACTTAGACGGTGTGTTTTGAATGATCATCTCCTTATTCCATACAGGTCTTTCCGCACTTGAATTCTTTAGCAGATATTCGATATAATCCTGAATCTTTTTGCCTGTTTCAGCTGTCATACTATAATTCCCCTTTCTGTTTTTTCTATCAGCTCACGCGATCTTACGGCATTTTCAGGTGTTGTATTCTCCAGTGTAGCCTGTATGTACGGTTTCTTTTCGACTGCGAATCTGACTATCTCCGTATAGTCCATCTCGCCGAAACCGCAACCCACCGCTTTCATTCCGTCCTCTCCTATTATGTAATCCTTTAAATGGATCATTGCTATTTCCGGGGCCAGAATATCCATAGCTTCCGCGATCACTTCATCCCTGTGATCAATATTATCCGGATCCAGCAGGTTGACCGGGTCAAATATGATCTGCAGATTCGGTGATGCGATACGGTCAAGCACCTCTCTGGCCCGTCGCGGATTCCAGACTATATGTTTATATACCGGTTCGATCGCAAGTATCACTCCACATTTCTCTGCATACTCTACCACAGGGCGGAGATTATCAATAAATATCTCCAGAGCCTCCGCACTGTGATTTGCTTCTTTGTCGTAATGATAATCCATATTAGGCGCGCCGGTTTCGGTCCCTACCATACCGCAGCCAAGCAAAGCCGCAAACCTCAGATGTGCACAATAGCGCTGCCTGATCTGCGCAAGTTTTACCGGGTCCGGATGCGCAAGATTCTGATAATTACCAAGAACCGCTATATCAATACCCGCTTCGGAAAAACGGTGTTTTAACCACATTGCGTATCCCGGTGTCAGCGCATCCGTTTCTCTGGGCAACCCCTCTGTCTTTCCCAATGCTATATGCACACACGAGAATCCCTGCTCTTTAACATTTTTCAATCTCTGTTCCAATGGGCATACAGCACTGTCATGGAGACGCAGGCCTATCTGCATCACGATACCTCCTCTTCTTTGTTACTCCTTTTCTTCAGAATCTGCTGCACTATCTTTGTCCGACGTCGATTGGCTGCTTTGAGCTTTTTTTTCATAAACCTCAAATATCCCGCTATACAGACGTGCCCTGATAAGTCCCGGGCCGCTGAAGCATAATACCAGTACTACAGGGATGATGGGATATCCTATAAAATAAAGTGCCACGAATGCTATCGGCGCTACTATCGCCATAATGATAGTACGTACGGTGATGATGCCAAGTATGCTCATTATAAATGCTGTTTTAAAGGTCCCTCTTATCGTATTTGAATAATGCGACAGAACCGGAAATACATACAGAAAAACAAGATATGTGATACCTATCGCCATATACATAAGGACAACATATACCATAGGAAACCTGTTCATCCTTGTCAGCCGCCAGTCTACAAACAATGCCGCTATCACCACCAGCATGATCAGCCAGATCACTGTCGCCTGCAGAAAATTCTGTTTGAATGAACGAAAGAAACTTTTTACAATATAGCCTTCCTCTTTACGTGCGATCTTCAGCAATACATAATGCATTGCAGTAAATGATGCTCCTGCCGTGATCACGGGAATGCAGCAAATAACAGTCAACACATTTAATATCATCAGATCCGCAACGGTTCCCATAAAACGCATGAACGGACTGTCTATCTTTAAAAAATTCATAAGTCATACCTCTGTGCCAATTATTTCTTAACTCATACTGATCTGCATACTCTCCATATGATAGAAGGCGCCCTTTTTCTCCATCAACTCAGTATAATTACCCTCCTCAACGATCCTGCCATGTGAAAGGACAGCTATACGATCCGCACCCTTTACGGTTGACAGCCTGTGAGCGACGATAAATGTGGTACGTCCCTTTATCAGTCTGGCCAAAGCTTCCTGTATTTCTTTTTCGGATATCACATCCAGGGCTGATGTCGCTTCATCAAGAATGATTACCCTGGGATCCCGGATTATCGCGCGGGCTATAGCAATCCTCTGTCTCTGTCCGCCCGAAAGGTTTGCACCATGTTCCTCAACAATGGTATCGAGCCCTTTGGGCAGCTCACTTACCATCTTTTCAAGATTTGCCGCTTTTACAGCCTCCCGTACTTTTTCCTCACTGACATCCGGCATGCCGTATGTGATATTATCCCGCAGGCTGCCTGTAAACAGCAGCGGCATCTGCGGAACTACCGACAGAAAGCGTCTGTAGCTTTTCAGGTTTATCTCGCTTATATCCTTTTTATCTACCAGCAGTTTCCCACCTACAGGAAGCATAAATCCGATCAGAAGGTTTAACAATGTTGACTTGCCTGCTCCCGATCCGCCCACTATCGCTACGGTTTCCCCCTGCTTTACCTTCAGATTCAGATCCACCAGCACATCATTATCCATATCAGGGTATGCGTATGCAACATTACGGAACTCATATTCACCATCAAGTGACTGCAGCTCCTCTTTACCGTCATTATGCTCTATATCTTCACAGGCAAGCACTTCTCCAACCGAGCTTACCGACTCCAATCCTTTGGTCACTACAGGAAGCAGGTTTATAAGTGATGTAAACTGGTTTACCACTGTAGAAAAACTGGTCTGATAAAAGGTTATATCACCCACCGGAATACTTCCGCCCAACGCAAGATATCCCGTAAAAGCCAGACATCCCACCTGAAAAACCTGAAAGATCACCCATCCAACCGCGCCGAAATTGGACTGCACCATGTCCAGACGGTATCCTCTGTCAGCTGTTTCCGCAAGCTGCTTTGACATACGCTCTTTTTCTATTTCCTCAAGCGCATGCGCCCTCGTGACCGGAACCATCTCCACCATTTCCATTACACGGGCAGATGTTTCCTCCATCTCTATACGAAAAGCCCTGTTCTCCTTGCGTATCTTTCCCCGGAAAGCAAACATTGTCAGTGAAGCTATGGGAGCCACAAGTATCATAAATACAAGTATCATACGGTTTTTGACAGCTGTGATACTTATCATGATCACCATGTTCATCACAATATTCAGTATGTTAATAAATAACTGCGATGAAAGGGTTTCTATTGCTTCCACATCACGCATGATCTTGGACTGGAGCCGCCCCGACTGTGCCTGAGTATGATACGGTATCGACAATTCCTGCAGCTTACGGACCAGAGCACTTCTCAGACCGGCTTCGGTATTTCTCGTCACACGTGAACGCAGCCGCATATGGATATAGTTTGCCGGAAGGTGTATAGTCAAAAGTATCAACCATATACCTGCGTTAATAAATATTGCTTTTTTCGCAGCCTCTCCGCCTTCGAGTACTCCATTGATCACATTAGCGATCAACAGGGAAGAGAATAATGCAGGTGAATGTTTTATCAGATAAAAAAACGAACTGAATATAAAATAATGATACTGTCCCTGATAAAAACCCAGCAGTACACGCAGGGGTTTGTCTTTATACTTTTTATAATATTTTACATATTTATGTTCTACAGCATCAATCTTCATTACAGCTGCTCAAACCTCAGTTTCATCCTTAAAAGATGCATCAATATTATCATTGATCTCTTTCAGTTTTCCTGATCTGTCAAGACATATAAAGGGTTCCGCCGCTTCCTCATCGTTATCGTCCACTGTAGCGGCATTACGGCTTACCAGCAGATCTGTATAAGGACGCCCCAGCATCCGCAGACCATCCGCGATAAAACCGGCATAAACCACAGCACCGTGAAGCACCAGGTGTGTATTATCCTTTGGATACACATAAAGCGGTCTGGATGCAATATCCCCTATTGATGCAAGATAAGCTTCCGTAAGTGAAGTCATATCGATACATGGAACACCTTCTTCCTCTGCCACTTCTCTTACCGCCATAGGATAATCCGAATGTGATCCCGGCAGGAATGCTCCGTCCGTGTCAAACAAACGTCTTGCAATGGGCGTAAGAAGTACGGGATACGCTCTGTGCTTTCTTGCTGTTTCTACAAATTTCCTTAGATTATCTTTAAATGTTGTACCTGCCTCCGTATAGCGCAGGACATCACTCTTTTTTTCATCATTATGTCCAAACTGTACGAACAGGAAGTCACCCTCTTCCAGATAATCATCTATCCGGTCAAGACGTCCCTGATCAATAAACGAACGGGTGCTGCGCCCGTTTATCGCAAAGCTTCGTACTACCACATCATCTTTAAGATATAACAGCAACCCCTGTGAAAGCCCCATCTGGGGATAAGTTGCAATTTTATTAAATGTTACCGTGCTATCGCCGGCATATATGATCCTTGGCATTTTATATTCCTTTATGCTTCCTGTTTTTTATCTTTTTAAAGATGGGAGAGGCATCCGCCTCTCCCATCTTATCTGCTATATTACTCCTTAACCGCACCAACATTCACACCGGTAACAAAATACTTCTGGAGGAATGGATACGCCAGCATGAATGGCAGGATCGCACATACGATTCCGGCGTAGTATAGCGTTGATTGTGAAACCTTATAAGCCGTAGTCGGCGTGTCACCATCCTGGATCATTACTCTCAGCTTGTACTGGAAGTTAACCTGATCGGGATTGGTAATGTAAATCTGTACTGTACTGTAATCATTCCATACAGTCACCGCAAACATCAATCCTATGGAGGCAAGTGCTGCCTTCGATAACGGGAGGACTATCTTGTAGAAAATCTGCATCGGAGAACATCCATCCAGTTTTGCTGCTTCATAAAGAGTTCCCGGAATACCTTCAAAGAAGTTCTTCATCAATACCAGGTTATAAACATTCATACCATGTTTCAGAACCAGTATCCACATGCTGTCTACAAGATGCAGTTTCTTCATGACCAAATACTCGGGGATCATACCACCGGAGAAGATCATGGTTATAAGCAAAAAGTACGATAAGATATTACGTCCCGGCATTTCTTCCTGGTTCAGTACATACCCGCCCAGAGTAGCCATCAGCAGACCAAGCAGTGTTCCCAGTATAGTTGTCACAAAAGAATTGATCAGGGGACGGAGCAGCTTCTTGGTTGCCATTATGGTTGCATAACCACCAATCGTAGGCTGCGTGGGCCACAATTTGAACTGATATACACCTACCGCATTAAAACTGTCGGATACTACCTTCCAGATAGGGATGATAATGATAAGCGTCAGCAATCCGAATACAATGTAATTGATAATATCAAATACCTTGATCTTTGACTTTCTTCCCGGAGTGATGATATTAACCTTTATTTTTCCCTTTTTAGCTTCAGTATTTCGATCTGATAACGTCTCTGCATTTCCCTGCTCTATCGCTTCTGCAGTCTCAGGAGTGGTTATTTCTGTCTGATCTGTTTTTTTCAAATCTTCCATTTCTGCCCTCCTTATATTATACCGCGTCCGCGGACTTTCTTACTTGCAAAGTTGCTTGCCAGCATCAGGATCATACCTACCACCGATTTGAACAATCCGACTGCTGTAGAGTATCCGTAATCAGGTATCATGGTAAGGAACGTCTTATCATACACATAGGTGGAAATAACCTGTGCTACATCCAATACCCGGCTGTTGTATAATACGAATACGGGTTCAAAAATATTAAGCACCTTTGCTATGTTCAGGATCAGCACTATAATGATCGTATTGGACAGAGCCGGAAGGGTGATATATCTTATCTTCTGCAGACGGGTCGCACCATCTATCTCTGCCGCCTCATAAAGCTCGGGACTTATACCTGAAAGTGTAGCAAAGAATATGACCGTTCCCCATCCTGTTTCCTTCCAGAGATTGATGATGTAGAACACAGGCCGCCACATCGACGGTTCATGCAGGAAGTCTATACTCTTATCGATCCATCCCCAACTCTTCAGTGTTTCATTTATCATACCCGTTGAGGATGTAGACAGGAACAATGTAAATATAGCCGCTACAACAGCGTATGACATAAAGTGAGGCAGATATATTACCGTCTGAATAAATTTTTTGCATATCAGGCTGGTCATTTCATTCAGAAAGATCGATATCACTACTGCCACAAATGTATTCAGTAATAATTTTACAATCGAAATGATCAGTGTATTTCCAAAAGCGATCCAGAAATCCTTTTCCTTGAACATGGTTGCAAAGTGCTGCAGACCCACCCAATGTATATCACGTCCCTTATATACGAAGAAGGAATATCTGACACCCAGCATAGGCCAATAATACATGATCAGAACAAATATCAACACAGGGAGAAACATCAGATAAAATCCCCGGTTATGCCAGATTCGTAATCCAAGAGGTTTCTTACGTGTCTTTATGGTAGATCCATTTTTTTCACCCATCTTAGCTATTTCCTTTCGTAAGTCTTTTGTTGATACTTTCCAACAAATGCTTCCTGTTAAAAATATCCCCGCCTGCCGCAAGAACTTACGGCAGGGGGAATTCGTTACTTCTTACAGATTATTCCGCGCTGTTAAGTTCCTCGAGAATCTTGTCCACAATTTCTCCGTACTCTGCCTGATATTCTGCAATAGCCTCTTCTGCAGTCTTCTTGCCGTTAACAACCTCATTCATAAGAGTTGTCTTTTTCTTAACAAGATCTGCCTGCCTTTCAGTAAGTGTTTCGGATGAAGGCGCTACAGGAGCGTCTACACAGTTTCTTATAAAGAACTGATTACCCTTTGTAACAAGAGGATCGTCATCTACGAATCCGTTTGTAAGAGGTGCGATAACCAGGACTGAATCCAGATGGTTCTTCTTCCAGATGGAGTTAGGATCATTAGGGCTGGGAAGCAGATGGAACTCTCCCTCTTCGTAGTTGTACTCTTTCTTCTTTTCAGGATCATCGGGATTGGTCACAAAAGATTCTGCCTTGGTATCCCAGTGAACACCCTTTGCACCGTATGTCCATAAGGTCTGTACCTCATCACCATCCAGCATGGTCTCGAAGAGTGCGTCGAAGATAGCCTGCTCACGAAGATCATTGTCATCACCGTCATCTGTGATTACCCAAACAGGTGCTTCGCGGTTGATATATCCGCCCCATGTATCCTTGATCTCCTTGATGGGAGGAAGCTGAAGCAGTCTGTCATCACCCAGATCGCTGTCAACATCGTTCTTATCCATATTATTGGTCAGAGTACGAAGCCATGTACCTGCCCAATATGTAAATACCATTTCGGAAGTGCTCTGATCATTGGAGAAGAATTTCTCACGTGCCTGCTTTGTTCCTGCTTCCTCAGTATCAGGATCGATCAGGCCGTCAGCTGCTGCCGTCTGCAGTCTTTTAAGTGCATCAATAGTAGCCTGCTCCTGGAAACCATCAACCCACTTGCCATCCTTCTGATAAAATGAGGGATATGCACCCTGCCAGAACTCAGGCATATAGTTGATATAAGGAGCCTCATCCAGCTTAGCATAACCTGCAGCTATAACACCATAAGTCTTTTCATTGCTGAAGAATTTAAGCATGTCGTAGTATTTATCATATGTATCAACATCCTCGATCGTGTTGATGCCATCCGTAGCTTCAGCATATTTTGCGAACCATGAAGCCTTTACATATGTTACACAGCCGTTGCCATACGTAGGTGCAAAACCATACTGCTTGCCATCGCTTGTACGGATACCCAGATTAACCTCGGGCAGGGTCACGCGCGACTGAAACTCAGCATTGTCATATGCCTTTGCCAGATCCCACAGATAACCGGTGGTCTGATACTGGCGGAACATAGATGCGCTCATGATCATTGCATCCGGGAAAGATCCGTCACCCGGCTCGCCGGTAGTAAGCAGACGGGATACAGTACCGGCATAATCGGAGTGATCCAGCTGATTGATATGAAGCTTAACTTCATGTCCGAGCTTCTTACCTACTGCCTCTTCCCACTGTGCCACGAACTCTGCCTGACCATTGTCAGCCGTCGCTGTAAGAGTACCGTCAACTACGATGTAGAGATCCTTAACTTCGTAGCTAACATCACCCTTATCATCAACCTTCACTTCGCCGGTAGCAGTATCCTTTACTTCAATCTGCTGAGTGTTGCCTTCTTCATCCTTTACCTCAACGGTAGTGGATCCGGTTTCTGTTTCGCCTCCGGTACAAGCTGTCATTGAGCTTACTACCAGAACTGAGCTTAGTAAGATAGATACTATTCTCTTTTTCATGTTTTCCTCCTTGTCACTTTGTTATTTTGGTTACAGGTTTGTAAAAAAATGTAAGCGCTTTCACTTGTGTTCAATTTAACATACTTTGCCGATCCTTGCAACCCAAAAAAACATACAATTATAAATTAATTTTTTAGTTAAAAAGCATTACGAAACCATCACATGAAAGAAACCGTACTTAACACCAACCCACCGTCCGGCAACCGCCGGAATGTTAATACAAGGCCTGTGATCGCTGTATTTAAGAGGCTTTTGAGTCACGCCTCCTACTGTTATGATGATACTCTCCTGCGGATGAAGTATTATCTCGTTATCTCCCCCGATGTATTCCGGTTTGGCTGAGATTGCCGTAACATCATTGGACGGAGAAAAGACCAGAGTAAAATATACATGTGCCGGATCTTTAAGTTCTATCTCTGTTACATCCTTTTGCTCCTTTGCATAAACCGCTCCCCTGTCAAAGAACTGCTGCCCCCTGATCAGCACGAGGTAATATGAATCTCTCTCGCGCTTTATTGCTGCTCCGGCATATATACAGCCCATACTCACCATCCCTGCCATTGCTCCGTCTCTGAGCCCGCTCAGATCCAATTCTGCCTCTGCACAAAGCTCCGGAGCTTCTACACGACGAAGCAAAAGATTCGGATAGTCACACAAAGGACGCTGCTCTGAAACCTTTACAGCATTAAGTACGGGCACCGCGCAGGCTTCATCTTCACCCTTCCCGCTTTTTCCCTTTATGACAGTCAGATGCTTCACTCTAATACTGTCGGTGATCGATCCGCTTTTCTTTGCTATCCAGCTGTCTTCGGGATTTGCATTCCACTGCCAGGGCGGGATCTCTCCATACAGCTTTTCATCACATCCGTGTCCATTATTATCATTATCTTTGACAGCGCCACGACAAAGCGGGATCTCCCACTCTGACACCGGCTCTCCAACATTTTTATCCTTCCCTGACGGTTTTCCGATCACAGGCCAGTCATCATCCGTCCATTGCATGGGTTGCAAATGTGTGATCCTTCCGGCTGCAAATACATCCTGAAAATGAAGAAACCAGTCGCTGTGCCTTCCCCGGGTATCAATTGCATCAACCCATGCACCCTGATGTGGGCCGTTAACACCCGTACTGCCCTGCCGCATAACGGTACGCGCCTCATACGGTCCGTATATATTCCGGGAACGCAGCACTATCTGCCATCCTGTTTTTACACCTCCCGCGGGAGCAAAGATATAATAATACCCGTTTCTCTTGTACATTTTAGGGCCTTCTGTAGTTACATTTCCGTCAGCAGTCCCATCATAGATCTTTACAGGCTCCGATATAAGCCTCATTCCATCCGCAGACATCCCGGACAGCCACAGAACACTTTTATATCCTATGCGTGACTTTGCCACACCGTTCACAAGATAAGCATTTCCGTCTTCATCCCAGAAAGGACATGGATCAATAAAACCCGCACCGTCATACAGCTTCACGCACTCACTCCATTCGCCGGCGGGATCTTTAGCCGTGATCATGTATATACCTTCGTCCGGCATAGGAAAACAGATATAGAAAAGCCCTTCGTGATAACGTATCGCCGGTGCCCATACACCGCATCCGTGCATGGGTTCGCGATAACGAAACTCCGGGATCTTCTTTAAAGCGTAGTTTATCAGCTTCCAATGCACCAGATCACGCGAATGCAGAACAGGAAGTCCCGGTACATTGGAAAATGAAGATGCTGTCATATAATAATCATCCCCGACACGTATTGCATCCGGATCGGAATAATCGGCGTATATGATCGGATTGCTGTATTTCCTGTTTATCTTATCCATTGTCTTTTCCACTCCTTTCGTGTAGTATTATTGATAAAGCGCATCCTCAGGAGGTATCGTATGCATAAATTCTCAACCGTACAATTCCCATTCCCGCTGCACAGTATAATGATCTGGCATAAAGGGCAGATCCTGCAGGAAGAGTATTATGCTCCCTTTGAAAGAGGTATGCATCACCGTATGTTTTCCATTACTAAAAGTTATACTTCCCTCGCTATAGGTGCTCTGATCGCAGAGGGACAGCTGCAGCTTTCGGACCGTATCTGCACGCTTTTTCCCGAGTATACTCCGGCTGATGCTCATCCATATCTCACAGAAATGACTATCGAAGATATGCTCGGCATGCGCACCTGTCATCGATCAACAACATATAAACTTGATTCCGATTCTCACTGGGTACGCTCCTTTTTTGCCACAACGCCCGATCATCATCCCGGACGCATATTTAAATACGACACCTCATCCGCCCACACTTTGGCCGCTCTTGTAAAAAAAATAAGCGGCAAAGGTATTCTTGACTATCTACGCAGCGTATGTCTGGACCGTATAGGCTTTAGTGCAGATGCCCACGTACTGACAGATCCCTTCGGCTGCGAGATCGGCGGTTCCGGACTGATAGCTACAGTAGATGATCTGCTTAATACCGCTAAACTGGTATTAAGTCTTTACCGCAATACCTGGGAGCAGGACTATCCCTATCTTATCGGCTCTGCAGACACTGTCTATAACCATGCATTCTGGAAACGATACGCAGACTATATACATTCTGCTCTTTCTTATCATAGCCCTACCCTTCACGAGGGAAAAACCGTAGATGAATGCCGGGGATACGGATGGCAGTTTTGGATGCTTCGCAACGGCGGAGTAATGATGTACGGAATGGGCGGTCAGTATGTGGTTCTCTATCCCGATGAAGAACTGATATTTATCACTACCGCAGATAGCCAGATGATTCAAGGCGGTTCCCAGATGATACTCGATGAGATCCGCAATACCGCTTTATCGATTGCTCCCCGTCTTTCCGGATATGATCATACGGATAAGCCCGCTATTAACGAAACACTTTTCGGCTCCTGGAAATCCGCATCGGATAAATCTGCCTTCTCTTTTATGTCCTTAACCGACAGCTCACTTACACTTAAGGCTCAGGATAAGGAATTTGTATTTCCGTATAGCTTAACGGAAGATATTAAAAGTCGTGAAAAAGTATATGACCAGACAGTTTATACCCGCGCTTTTCCTCAGCCCGACGGAAGCCTCTATCTGCGTATAGCGATCTTAGATGATTATGTGGGATCCATCCATATTCTTATTAATGCCGCTAAAGATAATGCCACTCTGTATCTTCGCAAGATAGAAGAAAGCCTGTACAGCGAATTCAACGGCTTTTTTGAGCTGAGCCGCCGGTCTTTTCCGCTCAATTCCCGCTCTCCAAAAACTGTATAAAACGGAGTGCCATTTCCGTATGCGCCGCACCAATGACAAAACCTGCATATATTGATGGACTGCCCTTACCATCGTATACATAATTCTCTTTCAGCAAAACAGCATCATCCATGCATATCCCTACGGGCTTCTTATCAATATACAACACGCGTCCTGCATCTTCATATTGTTTTAACCGTTCACTATCCATCACCTGATCCAGCCCGACAATATATTCCTGCATAGCATATTTCATAAATACATCTTCTCCCGTTATCATCATATCCATGGATCCGGTCATTGCCAGTGTCGCCAGCTTCTGCTCATCCTCATAGCTGTACTTCATTATCTCGGAAAGAGAAGGATCATCTGCATTTTCCTGCTCCATCTCATCTTCTCTCATTCCTGCCGCTATGGATTCGGAAGTATCTATAGTGATCTTTGAATGCCTGATATCATCCAGTGCCAGCTCCGAAAACGCCTTTTCGACCCTGTTCTCCGCACTGTCCAACGGGGCAAAATTAACCAGGCTGACATACAGGGCATCCTCTTTTTGCGATAATACAGAGTATAAAAAAGCTATGCTGACTGTCATGACAGCCAATCCTATCAGCGTCCATACCAGATAATAATCTGTAAAATACTTCCATTTTTCCTTAGCCGACGCGGTCCTGATCTTTTCACGCTCCTCACGAAATTCATCCATCACCGCCATTTTTCATTCCTCCCTGTTCGTCTTGCCTCTTTCTTGCCTGCAAAGATTGCATCACTCAAACACTTATGATATGATTATATAACTTAGTATTCAAAATTACTAATATTTGATCAATATTTGGAGAGAACCCGGTTATGAGTTATATGGCTCCACCTGATGCGCTTACAATTGAAAGCTGTCAAGCTATGCTGCAACTTTTTACTGATATTTTCTACGAATATATTCCTAAGGATGACAGTATCACATTATACAATACCGGCGACAGTCTGCTTAAAGAAGGAACCGTTGAATTGTCAGAATTCATTAAGAACCTGCGCTGTGCGGACTGTCCTGAGGTTTTGTCGGAACTCGGGCAGTTTACGGAGAATCTCCGAAAGTGTTCCGGGCATTTTTCTGTTCTGATCCATCATGATCTTCTTTTTGACAGCAGTGACTCGCTAACCTTGATCCGGGGCAAAAAAGTCACCTGCAGTAACGGCCGTGACACAATGATAGGCCTTATACGTCTGCAGCGTACCTCCGATATCAATTACAAAGGCAATCTGAATTATGATCCCCTCACAGGTACTGTCACAAAAGATGACATCACAAAACTTGCCGTCGATTATATCAATAATCTGCATGCCGGCAACACCACCATAGCCATCCTTGATATAGATTACTTTAAACATGTCAACGATACTTACGGACATATGTACGGCGATCACGTCCTTCAGACAATAGCCGGCATCGCAAAAAATGAAGTAGGTAAGAGCGGAATCATCGGAAGGATCGGCGGCGATGAGTTCCTTATCATATTCTACAATACTTCCGAAAAGGATCATCTGCGCGACTATTTAACCGGTATCCGAAAAAAAGTTATTGATGCTTTCCCGGGAAAAGGTCCTCAGCATGATAAACCCATATCTGTTTCCATCGGTACGGCAACCTATCCCGATCATGCAGATAACTATAACGACCTCTTTATACTGGCAGATTATTCTTTATATCTTGCAAAGGAAAAAGGACGTAACCGTTATATCATGTATACACCGGAAAAACATGCGCCTCTTGAACATGTGCGCGAACACCTGAGAAATGGCAACATCGGAAATATAGTTAACGGGCACGATGACCTGCCTCTGGGCGATGTTCTTATTCAGATGCAGTTTATGATCCGTGACGGACAGCATCCTGAACTGTCATCTCTTCTATCTGAATTTGCCAGACGTTCCCGCATCCCTCTTCTGCTCATCTATCGTGACGAACCGCGTGAACTCATTTTCAGTACCGGTCCGCAGGCAGACACCCCCGATGCGCAGATCTGTGAGATCATCCGATATCTTTCTCCTGAAGACTACTCTTCCCGTCGTAACAGATCCGGCCTGATACTGTGCAACAATACTAACTATCTTTCGGAAGAAATCTCGGAGATAAAGGAACGGCTTCTGGCGCTTGAAGCTTTATCTTTTATATTAATACCCTATACCGATGCTGAAGGAAATAAGGTAGTTCTTGCATTTCTTTCGCTGCAAAAGAATCTTGTATGGAATCAGGATCATTTCATGCATTACAGTCTGTTCACGGACATGATCTCCACATATCCCGTAACAGATCTACTGAATTGATCTTTACACCGTTTATCAGGCTGTAAATCTCACCCAGCAGGGGCGTTTTGTGTTTTCCGCTCCGGGTCCTGTCGAATGCAGCTCTTCAAATACCACGGTCCCGCCTTCCCCTCTTCCGTTCCAGTCAGCAAACCCTTCCGGATGGATATGTCTGTCGATATAGCAGTTCTCCAGACGTATTCTGGCAAACTCACGCCACGGCCGCCCTATATAGCAGCTTGCCTGTGGTATTTCTTCCGTACATAGAAAACGGCAGTTACGCGCAACAAATCCTGTTTCAACATCCTTAGGTGTACATGGCGCGAAAACATATCCCGGCTCTACACTAACAAAATCACAGTCATCAAAATATGCCGTCGCACCCCCAAAAATAAAATCCACACCACCCTCGATCCTGCATTTCTTAAAATAAAAGGTGCGGGGAGTACGCGGTGTAAACTGCTTGGGCCCCAGAAAACCATCCTTCTGCACTTCCTTAGGCGGCAGTGGTGCCAAAAAAAGCGTGTCCTGATGACCTGTCAGAATACAATCCTCCAATGTGATATCGTCTCCATCAAGATATAATGCGATAGCCTGTCCTGCTTCCTTTCCCGGACCTGCCGTATTTTCAAATCTGCAATTCTTAAAGCTTACCCTGTCTCCATCAACAAGAACCGTCGCAGTTCTGAATGTATGATATGGTCTGCCGTCCGGATGTATAGCCAGCGCGCCTGTAGCTCCGCTGTATGTCTGTCCCTCTATAGAAATATCAGATCCTGTTATTGAATATGACATTTGATCATCCTCCGATTCTTTCCTGTTCTGTCACACATAAAAAAAACAACGATACTCCGTATATCAGGAAACCGTCAGAAGCCACAGCGTCTGCTTAACCAGTTATGTACCAGCTTAAGCCATGGCTGCGCGTTTTTCTCTACCTCATCTCCTTCACGCGTGGTAAGGAGATTTCCCAGAGATAATCCATGACGTCCATGTTCAAACAGATGATACTCTACCGGAATGCCTGCCTCTATCAGAGCCTGTACATACAGAAGAGAATTCTGTACCGGCACGGATGCATCATCCGTAGTATGCCAGATAAAGGTTTCAGGTACTGCATCGCTTACTCTTTTCTCCAACGACAGTTCTTCTTTTTTTTCCTCATATTCATCCGCCAGTAAAGCCCGGAAAGATCCATTATGTGCAAACTCACCTGTTTTGATCACAGGATAACAGAGTATCTGTCCCGCAGGCTTTAACTGTTCTATGCTGCATGACAAACTATTGCTTAAAAACCCTTCTTTCCAGAAACTGCTGAAACTGCACACCAGATGAGCCCCGGCCGAAAAACCAAGAAGATACAGCTGATCTCTGTCAACCTGCCACTCAGATGCATGAACATGTATCTCTCTGACCAGTGCTGCCAATTCCGTCAATGCCGTAGGATAAACCGCAGGGCTGCATGAATAACGCAGCACTGCGGCGTGATACCCCATGGCCAGAAATTGTAATGCTACGATCTCCGCTTCGCGATCGGATGTAAACTCATAACCACCGCCGGGACAGATAACGATCACCGGACGGCTGTGTATGGGTACATTCTTTATATCTTCCTGTCCGTAGAAATATGCCTTTGTCTCCGGAAGGGAATCCTTATTTTTTACATCGATCTGAAAGAAACGCATCGCTCTTCTCCTGTGTTTACGCCTTTAATTCCTTCACAAGAGCGATCAGTTCCTCATCCTTTGCATCCGCAAAGAAAAGCTCATCAAACTTCTCACCTGACAGCGCCCCTTTTACAAGGTCGCGGTCAAGATTCTTTAATATCTCAGGTAATGGTTTAAAAGCCTGCTCACGCACACCGTCGAGTATTTTCTTGTTTCTCTGCTCAGGTACTGCGCGCTCCCTGGGATATCCGCCCCCAAAAGGCTCCGAAAACAGTTTTTCAAAAATATATTCAAGATTCAGATCCCCGCCCCAGCCAAAACCAAGGGCAAAAGGTATGGAAACAGCATTACCGTCATTGATCTGTGCAAAGGTATATGCATCAAGAGGACTTGCAACATGTCCGCATATAACTCCCGGAAAGGAATTGAGTGCGAGCATCGCTCCTTCTCCGGTTCCGCAGCCGGTAACCACAAAATCTGCTGCTCCCGAATTTATCAGTAAGGCAGCCAGTATCCCATTCTGCACATATGTTAACTGTGCGGCATCATCAGCACCGTACATGCCGTAATTTCGTACTTCATATCCTTTTGTATCCGCCACTTTTTTTAACGCGTTGAATATGATCTCATTTTTTGCTGCCTGTGAATTCTCATTGATCAATGCTATCTTCATACCTTTTCTCCGTTTCTTCAGTCATTTACCTTTACATCTGCCTGACGCTCTTCCTCTGCAGCAAATTTTGACTCGTCCAGGTTACTGGGATCCTGTCCGATATATGCAGATATACCGCCGTCAATATACACAACCTGTCCATTGATAAAATCCGATGCAGGTGAAGCAAGGAACACTGCAAGTCCCATAAGATCCTCTGTATGTCCCCAACGCTGAGCAGGAGTCTTGGAACGGATAAAACGATCGAAAGGATGCATGGAACCGTCGGCCTGCTTTTCACGTAACGGAGCAGTCTGTGGTGTTGCTATATAACCGGGACCTATTGCATTACACTGAATATTGTACTGACCATATTCAGAGCATATATTTCTCGTCAGCATCTTCAATCCACCCTTGGCAGCCGCATAAGCGGAAACCGTTTCACGCCCGAACTCACTCATCATAGAGCATGCATTGATGATCTTGCCTGCACCCTTTTTGATCATCGCCGGAAGGACAGCCTTAGAACAGATAAAAGGTCCCGTAAGGTCTACATTGATAACCGCATTCCAGTCTCCAAGACTCATCTCAGTCATGGGTATACGCTTGATGATACCTGCGTTATTTACAAGGATATCAATATCTCCGATCTTCTCTGAGACTTCTTTTACAAAAGCCACAACCTGATCCTCTTTTGTAACATCACACACTTTACCGAAAGCCTTAATGCCAAGCTTCTCGTACTCCGCAATACCGCGGTCTACGAGTTCCTGATTGATATCGTTAAAAACGATTTTAGCTCCTACCTCAGCATATGCCGTTGCATATGCAAGTCCCAAACCATATGAAGCTCCTGTTATCCATGCCACTTTGCCATCCAGTCTGAACTTGTCGATTATACCTGCCATTTTTAATTACCTCCTATAATTAAATTTATAAAATATCCTGATTACGAACATTATCCATGTCATCGAAATCCTGATTCTCTCCAACCATTCCCCAGATAAAGGTATAATTTCGTGAACCGGCTCCCGAATGTATAGACCAACTGGGTGATATCACCGCCTGCTCATTTCTCATCACGATATGACGGGTTTCCTGAGGCTCACCCATATAGTGCATAACAAACGCATCTTCCGGAAGGTCAAAATACAGATACACTTCCATTCTGCGGTCATGTGTATGACATGGCATCGTATTCCATACGCTGCCGGGTTCCAGCTGTGTCATACCCATTTCCAATTGACAGCTCTCTACCTGCCCGGGAAGTATATACTTGTTGATCGTTCTTTTATTTGCATCTTCCACACTCCCCAAATGCTTTTTGTTCTCTTCTTTGATCACCACTTCACCTTCACCTGCAGTACCCTCGCGCTTGATGAGTACCGTAGGATATGCCTTATGCGCCGGTGCAGAATTGATATAAAACTTTGCCGGATCGGATGCATCCTTGCTTTCAAAAACTATATCCTTTGCACCCATACCTATATACATCCCGTTGCGGCTTATTACTTCATATTTTCTGCCATCGATCGTGATCACGCCGTCGCCTCCGATATTGATAACTCCCATTTCACGTCTTTCAAGAAAATATGAGGCACGTAATTCATCACCCGCTTCAAGCTTCAAAGCCTTATTTACCGGTGTAGCAGCGCCTGTTATAATGCGGTCGATATGGCTGTATACAAGATATATCTCATCTTCGTAAAAAACCTTCTCTATCAGGAACTCCTCCCTGAGGCGTCTGGTATCATAATATTTTACATCTTTCGGTGATGCCGCTGTTCTCAATTCCATTATCGTATACCTCCTATTGTTGTCATGTTAACGCTGCAGTAATGATCGCCATGGAATATACCTCCAGAGCGTTGCATCCGCGTGAAAGATCATTGATCTGTGCATTCAGACCAAGCAATATCGGACCGTATGCCTCAAAGTTACCCATACGCTGAGCGATCTTATACCCCAGGTTACCGGCATTGATATCAGGGAAAATAAACGTATTTGCATAACCGGCTACTTTTGATCCGGGTGCCTTCTGACGTGCAACACGGGGTGAAACCGCTGTATCAAACTGAAACTCTCCGTCGATCGGTACATCGGGATATTCTTCCTGCGCCTTTAATGTCGCATTACGCATCTTGTCTACGGAATCGCCCTTGCCGGATCCGTGTGATGAATAACTCAGGAATGCTACCTTAGGATCTATCCCGAATATCTTTGCGCACTTTATCGTCTCACCGCAGATCTCCACCAGCTCATCCTCAGATGGCTGGATATTGATCGCGCAGTCTGCCATTGCCAGTACCTCATTTTCACCGGTAGCACCGGGACGTACCAGTATAAAGCAGGAACTTACTATCGAATTCCCGGGCTTCGTTTTTATTATCTGAAGTGCGGGACGTACGGTATCTGCTGTTGAATAGGTGGCACCGCCAAGCAGGCAGTCTGCAATCCCCATCTTTACAAGCATAGTACCGAAATAGTTACGCTGCTGCATCATCTTCTCGGCTTTTTCCAGAGTCATGCCCTTTTCCTTGCGTATCTCATAGAACTCCTGTATCACTTCATCCAGCCTGTCATAATTGAGCGGATTTATTATCTGTGCTCCGCGGATATTATAACCTGCCTCCTCTGCAGCATTTGAGACCTTCTGCTCATCACCCAGCAAAATAGGTGTAAGGAAGTTGCTGGCCAGCAGGCGGGATGCCGCCTCCAGGATACGCGGGTCGTCACCCTCCGTAAGGACAATCTTCTTAGGGTCTTCTTTTAACTTCTGAATCATTGCTCCAAAACCAAACAATTGTTCATCCTCCTGAATTCATCTCATCAGTTTTTTATAAAACCACTCCGTCTTTGAAAATTGATATCTCACGGATTCCATGCTCCTCTGTTTTAGTAAGCTTTCCGCTCGCAATCTCCATAACAAAATCCAGCAGACGGCTGCCGGCATCATCAAGATCTTCTCCCTGTGCAATACTTCCGGCGTTAAAATCTATCCAGCTCTTCTTCTTTTCATAAAGCGCTGTATTGGTTGATATTTTTACAGTCGGTGCAGGTGCTCCGAAAGGTGTTCCGCGCCCTGTTGTAAACAGTATAAGATGCGCTCCCGCAGCAGTCAGATCTGTCGCACTCACCAGATCATTTCCGGGTCCGCTCAGTATATTAAGACCCTTTTTTGTAACAGGTTCCGCGTATTTTAATACATCTACGATCTGGGCACTGCCTCCTTTCTGTACACAGCCACAGGACTTATCCTCCAGTGTTGTTATCCCGCCCTCTTTATTTCCCGGGCTTGGATTCTCATATACTACCTGACCGTGACTTACAAAGTATTCTTTGAAGTCATTTACCATTGCTACTGCCTTATCAAACACATCCTGATCCCTGCAGCGCGAAAACAGGATATTTTCAGCTCCAAACATTTCCGGAACCTCTGTAAGCACTGTGGATCCTCCAAGCGCGATCAACCTGTCAGAAAACCTTCCTACGGCAGGATTAGCCGTAATACCCGAAAGCCCGTCACTGCCACCGCACTTCATGCCTACCACAAGTTCGCTGGCAGGTATATCCTCTCTGCTGTACCTTCCTACGCTTTCAGCCAGTTCACGGATCAGTCCGACACCTGCTTCCACGTCATCCTCCACATCCTGACATGTCAGAAATTTCACCCGTTCGGGATCGTAATCCCCAAGCTCCTCTAAAAACATGGGCAGCGTAAGATTCTCACAGCCAAGACTTAAGCACAGCACACCGCCTGCATTGGGATGACGGACCAACGACGCAAGTAACTTCTTAGTCTGTTTTAAGTCATCCCCCAGCTGCGAACAACCGAAAGGATGCGGAAAATAATATATTCCTTCTACCGTACCCTTAACAAACTCTTGTGTCTGCTCGGTTATCTGCTTCGCGATCCCGTTGACACAGCCGACTATCGGGATTATCCATATTTCATTACGTATTGCCGCACGGCCGTCTTTACGCCTGTAACCACTGAATGTACGGGCTGCTACTTCAGGCAGATCATATACTTTATGATCATAAACATATTCTCCGTCTTCTTTAAGCTGTGTTTTGACGTTATGTGTATGTACCCAGCTTCCTGCCTTAATATCGTCGACAGCCACTGCTATGCTATTTCCGTATTTTACGACCGGTTCACCCTTCATGATATCGCATATAGCGATCTTATGCCCTCGACGAACAGGCTCTGTTATCGTAATATCTTTATTACCGGCCGTTATGTGGCTCCCCTGCGCTATATCCTCAAGTGCTACAACCACATTGTCTGATGGATGTATTCTGATGGTCTGCATTTCACAACTCCTTATAGAATGATAAAGCTTTATCCTGGCGCAAAAGACAGTTCTCTTTTCGTTTTAATACCTGCTTTTCTTTATTAAAGTACGCTCTTGTATGCGGCCTCTGCGCCTTCTTCACGTATCTTCTTCAGATCTGCGATCACTGTATCATACAGATCTCCTATTTTTGTAAGATCCTGATCCCACATCTTTTCATTTGAAAGCACATCCCTTACCAGAGTCTCATCATCGGCATTTTTGTGCTCATAATAGAAATCAAGCACCCATGGATCGTCCTGGATCTTATATTCATTACCCTTAGGACGAACACAGATCAGGCCGTCTGCTGTCCTTTCCTTTATCCCCGTAGAATAAAAGGCTATATAAGCCGCAAGACTCATTGTCAGCGCCGAAGGAAGCTTTCCGAATTTCTCAATATATTCAAGAAATGACGGTAAATTACGTGCTTTCCACTTAGAAGTAGAATTGAGTGATATACTCATCAACTCATGATTAACAAACGGATTATTGAAGCGATCGGTAACAGCAGCCGCAAAGTTTTCGCTATCCTGCTTATCCAGCGGAAGTACCGGGATCACCTCTTCGAAGAGCATCTTGTTCATGAAGCCCCTGATAGTTTCATTGTGCATACAGTCACGAACGATATCCTGTCCTGCAAGATATGCGCCGAGGACAAAACCGGTATGCGCACCATTCAATATACGTACCTTACGCTTCTTGTAGGGAGTGACATCCGGAACCACATGCACATTGACGCCGGCTTTTTTGAACGGCAGTTTATCTTCCAGCCATTTGGGTCCCTCTATATACCATACTCCAAATACTTCTCCCACATCCAAAAGCAGATCTTCATATCCGTTTGCTTTCTCAAGCGCAGCAACTTCCTGGGGATCGCGAATACGTCCGGGTACTATCCTGTCAACAAGCGTCGAACAGAACAGGCATTCCTCACTGATCCATTTACTGAATTCTTCACCCCATCCCCAGTCGTCGATATGCTTTAATATTATCTTCTGTAATTCTTTACCGTTGTTATCTATAAGCTCGCAGGAAAGAACAACCAGTCCACCTTTGCCTGCGAGAAAACGCTCATGAAGAAGTACAGCAAGCTTTGCAGGAAAAGATGCAGGAGGTTCCTGATCAGGTTTTGACTCAGGATCATATACAATCCCCGCTTCTGTGGTGTTACTTGATACATATTCCAGATCATCGCTTTTTGCGATATCCTTAATCTCTTCCCAATTGTCGAAAGGACTGTAGCATCTGTCTACTACCGAGATCACACGCTTGCGGTCAACTTTTTCTCCATTTTCCGTACCACGAAGGTAAAGCGTATATAATCCATCCTGCTCGTTTATCAACTCTGAAAGTCCCTGGGCGATCGGCTGCAGAAGCGCAACTTTACCGTTCCAGTTTGCTTTTTCATTTGATACATCAAAAAAGTAATCAACAAATGCGCGAAGGAAATTACCCTCGCCGAATTGAAGCATCTTAACCGGTGCGTTTTTTAATATATACCCGTCGTATCCGGATTTTTCCAATACTTCATAGTTCAGCTTTGCCAT
Source organism: uncultured Lachnospiraceae bacterium (assembly GCA_946612125.1). Lineage (GTDB taxonomy): Bacteria > Bacillota > Clostridia > Lachnospirales > Lachnospiraceae > NK4A136. The sequence goes on from CAMOEK010000003.1 coordinate 39,828, forward strand.
GTTATTTCTCCTTTTTTTTCTTTTTAACCAAACTGTTTGTCTGATGATATATAGTAAGCGCAATTACTTATTGCGCTTACTATAACAGTCATTTTATATCCCAAAATAGCGCTTTGCGTTATGGTACGAGATTCCTTCTACTATCTTCCTGAGGCTTTTTTCATTATTGGGATATTCGCCGTCTTCTACCCATTTCCCTATCAGATTGCATGCAATACGCCTGAAATAATCATGTCTGGTGTATGATAAGAATGAACGTGAATCTGTAAGCATTCCGACAAAATTACCAAGCAGCCCCAGATTACCAAGGGCACGCATCTGCTCTTCCATGCCGTCGCGTGTATCCAGGAACCACCATGCTGCACCAAGCTGCATTTTCCCGGGCACCTCATCCGACTGAAAAGCTCCAAGACAGGTCGCGATCTGATTAAAATCATTGTGATCAAGCGAAAATACTATAGTCTTTGGAAGCTCACCCGTTTTATCAAGAGCGGAGAAAAACTTTGCAAGTTCATCACCGCAGCTGCTCTTAGCAATCATGTCAAATCCCGTATCGGGACCTTCTTTCTCAAACATGCGCTCGTTGACATTACGCGTACAGGAGTAATGTATCTCCATAACTATATTTTCTTTGTGGTACTTACGCGCCAGTGAAAGGAGCAGCTTGGTCTGATAGATCTCAGCCTCTTCCCTTGAAACGGGCTCTCCCCTCATAGCCTTGTTAAATGCTGCGTCTGCCTGCGCATCAGTGCCCTCTCTGAACATCACATAATCGATACCGTGATCAGAAGCCCTGCAGCCTCGAGCCTTAAAATAATCCAAACGCTCATTTAATGCGTCACATACTTCCTGCGTTGAATTGAGACTATCCTTACCTGTACATTTTGCCAGCTTCCCGATATAATCAGCAAATCCGGCTTTTGATATATTTATGGCTTTGTCAGGACGATATGATGGACACACCATAAATCCAAGATCCTCTTTTGCAAGCTTCTCATGCCATTCCAGGGTATCGATAGGATCGTCAGTCGTACCGACATAACTTACATTTGACTTCCGGATGATACCGCGAACAGACAACTCAGGATCTTTCTGAAGAAGCTCTGATGTTTTGTCCCAGATCTCTCTGGCATTCTCCTCACATAAAGCCTCGTTGATACCAAAATACTTTTTGAGTTCAAGATTGGACCAATGATACATCGGATTGCCAATAGCCATTTCCAAAGCTTTTGCAAATTCGAGGAACTTTTCAAAAGCATCCGCATCTCCGGTTATCTTATTCTCAGCCACCCCGTTGGAACGCATAACACGCCACTTATAATGATCTCCGAAATAGCTCCCATCCGGATTCCTTCCTCCGAGCCATATCTCCGCAAGGTTATTATAACGGCGGTCCTCATAAATCTCCTGCGGAGAGATATGACAGTGATAATCGATTATCGGCAGCGTTTCAGCATAATCGTGAAACAAATGCCTGGCCGTCTCATTCTGCAACATAAAGTCCGCATCCATAAATGCCTTCATCTCAAGGCCTCCTCTCATATCATTTTCTTATGATCCGTACTTGAATGTAAGCGCTTACACTATTGTTATAAACTTTTTCTCAGTCAAAGTCAACAGCTAATAACCGGCAGTTTATTTTTTGTTGATTATTACCGATTTATCCAACCTGTTTTGGTTGTTTTTGCAGACTTTGCAAAGTGTTTATGCCCTATTCTGTTATTGTAGTGTCTCTCTGGATCAATTCACAGGAAACCATGACTTTTCGTTCTACCTTAACATCATCATGGCTCAGAATATGAATGATACGATTTACGGTATCACGGCAGATCTCTTCTGTATGATTATCCACACTCGTTATCTCCGGTATACTGGTAACCGCAACTACCGAATTATTATAACCGATGATCTCGATATCATCGGGAATAGAAATTTTTTTTGCAACTGCATATTTTACCGCACCTGCGGCAATAATATCGTTTACCGCAATGATACCGTCACAGTCGAAATCCTCTATGGACAACAACTGATCCCGCACACTATGGATACGATTCCCTACATAGATTATCCTGTTTTTACCGTTACTGATCTTTTTCTCACGCAGTGCGCATAAAAATCCTTTTTTCTTTTCATTTGCACTGTATGAATGTGAATCAGAGAGGAAATACAGATTTTTCCGTCCTCTTTCAAGCAAAGACATGGCAGCTGTATAAACGGCTTTCTCATCATCACATACCGACGCAAATATATTATCTCCTTTGACATTGCCGTTTATTATAAATACAGGTACCTGTTTTGCCGCTTCGCGTATATAATCTGTAACACTGTCATCCTTTCCGTTACCTGCATAAGTAGAACCAACGTAGATCAGTGCATCAATGTGTTTGGATAAGAGCATTTCCGTCTGCGCCTTTTTTCCTTCTGCCTCAAAACCGCTGCAGCTTAACAGGCAGTCATAATTATGCTGCGAAAGAAACCACTGCAGATACGCAACAGCATTTGCCATATATGTGTCATCTATCGTAGGAACAAGGATACCTATGGTATGCATTGTATTTAATCCCAGTCCCTGTGCAAAAATATTAGGCGTATAACCTACTTCTTCTATCACAGCATGAACACGTTTACGTGTTTTTTCAGATACCCTGTCTGATCCGTTAAGAACACGCGATACCGTAGCTATTGAAACCCCGGTCATTTTAGCTATATCATATATTGTCATTATTACTCCTTTCTAATGTTCAGTCACAAATTCACCTGCGCATCCTTGCGGAGCGTTATAGTATGCACAATTACTTATTGCACTTATTATAAATATTATCTAAACCTTTTCAATACGTATAGCACATAC
>CAMOEK010000004.1:0-42182 GCA_946612125.1 uncultured Lachnospiraceae bacterium
CACTGTCGTGCGTTCACAATGACACTCCCGGGCGCTCACAATGACACTCCCGGGCGCTCACAATGACACTCCCGGGCACTCAGAATGACACTGTCGTGCGTTCACAATGACACTCCCGGCAATCGTAATGACACAGATGTTCATTAAACGATGGCAAAATCCTCGCCCAGAGATATGTCCGAAGCATCCTCTGCCCTCTCGATCAGGATATCGTCAAATATATTATCCTGTCTGATCTTTATCTGGCCGGTCTTCATGAGCTCCAGTATAACCAAAAAACTTACGATCACATCGATCTTTCTGCTCTGGCTGCCCAGCATCTCCCTGAAGGAACATATCTCATGCTCATTCAGATATGCCAGTATCTCAAGCTGTTTATTTTCTACCGAAATCTCATCCTTTGTTATATTGCCGAACTGGCTTCGTATAGGGTCAACGCGGTCTTCGACGCGCTTAAGCATTTCCCTGTATATCTCACCCAGCTTTCTGAGATTAAGATCTCTGACCAGCTCTTCATAATTCAGAGGCTCCCTGTATGCCAGGACGGCTTCCGGCATGGAGGGCTGCTTATACATGGACTTACCCGCATCCACAAAACGATCCTTGAGCTCAAATGCCATATATTTATACATTTTATGTTCCAGCAGCTTCTGTACAAGTTCTGCTCTGGGGTCTTCTTCTTCTCCTTCTTCATTCACTTCGCGTGGAAGCAGCATCTTGCACTTGATCGAAAGCAGGGTTGCCGCCATGACAAGGAATTCGCTCATAACATTCATGTCTTCCCGTTCCATTGTCCTTATATATTCAAGATACTGCGCGGTGATCTCCACTATGGGGATATCGTAGATATCAACTTTATTCTTTTCTATAAGATGTAAAAGCAGGTCCAGAGGGCCTTCAAATACTTCAAGTTTAACAGGTATAGCCATCCTTATCCCCTTCCTTAATTAAATCGATAACCATCAGTTCTGCGGGATTAAATACACGTATCGGCAGGGTATGGACTCCCAAACCGCAAAGCACCAGCTGGTTCTTATCTTTGATATGATACATTCCGCCGGAATAATCCGGAAATATCCTGGGTTTGGGACTGATCACGCCGCCTATAAAAGGAAGACGCATTATGCCGCCGTGATAATGTCCCGAAATAGAAAGATCCGCTCCCCAGGCTGCATATGAAGGCAGATATTCGGGATCATGTGCCAGCAGTATGTTAAACACCCCGGCATCCGATCTGCCTATCATCCTGTTCATAGTCCCTACCGACAGGCATTTGGGAACTTTATGCAGGCAGTATTCCTCCGGAAGATTAATGCCGCAGATCCTTATGCCGCGATCTGAAAGCTCTGCATGGGCATTATCCATTATCATAGCTCCGGTATTATAAAAGCTCTGCATCATATCTTCATATTTAAAGTTGAAAAGCCATGGCATCCATTCCACTCGGCTCTCGTGATTGCCCATTCCAAAATATACCGGGCAAATGCCGCTCAGTTCATGTATCAGGTCACAGGCTACATCCACCGAATGGCGTATATCCATTCCCAGATCCTTGGCTGTCATGATATCCCCCGCCGTAAGGATCATATCGGGTTTAAGCTGTTCGATCTTTTTTATCAGTGTGCTGTTGTTTTTTCCGAAGGACCTGCCGTGAAGATCCGAAAAAGATACGATCCTGGTATTCTTTTTTATCCTGGGATCACTTATCACATGATGTCTTGTCTTTATGCAATGTATATCGCTTAATATGACTCCGGTAAAAAAGGCACCGAAAAAAGAGCCTGCAAACAAAAGCGTATCGATCTTCATATTTCTTCCATTCATACCATATTTTGTAACAACTCACGGATTATAGCACAAGATGCACCGTTTTTCAAGATTACATAAAACAAAAAAACAGCCTGCATATAAATGCAGGCTGCTATGATAATTAATTATATTTGCGTTTTCTAGCCGCTTCAGATTTCTTCTTACGCCTAACGCTGGGCTTCTCATAGTGCTCGCGCTTGCGGATCTCCTGCTGTATGCCGGCCTTTGCACAGCTGCGCTTAAAACGTCTTAATGCGCTGTCCAAATCCTCGCCTGCTTTAACTTCGATCTTCGACACCCGGACTCAACCTCCCCTCAGTGCTTAGATTAAAATATACTTATTCAACACAGTTATGAATTATACCGTCAATACATTATAAATGTCAAGGTTTTTTTATCATTCTCCGCTCATTTCACCCGTAACCGCGGCTTTTTCGGATCTGACCGACGCATGAACGTCTTTCAGCACATTATCATTGTGGAAAAATCTCTTTTCAACCGCTGCGATCATATGTGCAATATCGCTCTTTTCAGGCTTACCCTTCTTTTCGTACCAAAGCATATAAAAGAGGCATAAAAGATTCATCGACAGATATGCGTCTTTAAAATGATGGTAAGGACTGTAATCTTCAAACGACATAAGATAACGGCGCAGCAAAATTGATATGACATACTCCCCCATAAGCCTTATCGCCGCCGGGTCATGATAGATGTATTTTTTAAAAAGCGATCTCAGCTCTTCGTCACCCTGTTTATAACTAAGGCGGTCAAAGCTTTTGTAATACATCCTGCACAGTTTATAAAGAAAGGGTTCCGAATACCTGAGCCATTCCTCATAAAAACAGGTACTCAATATCTCATTGATATCATTTATCGATAAAGGAAACAGATCACGACCTATATCCAGTTCATCATCAGAATACCACTTATCACTGCTTCCTTTGATCAAAAGATCTTTTTGTATGAGCCATTCCCTTCCGGCTATAAAACGAAGCGCGTCATTCAAAACATCCGCTCCTTCTTCGACAGCTGCGCGTATCAGCGCAATAAGCGAATATCTGTGATCATATAGATTTAAAAAATGTTCCTGATCATCATTATTGCCGTATTGCTCCGGCAGATCTTCGCTATCGCTGTCCACCAGCAGCTCTTCCTCGCCGAGATGGCTCAAAAAAAGAGAGGCCGCATGTATACAGCTCAAATCCAGGTGAAACTCCGCCGCCGGTCCGTAATTCATGCGAACCCTTGGATATTCCCTGCATACATCAGCTATATAGGCTTCTCCCTTTTTCTTTTGCAAGTCGCAGTACCCGTCCCGCCTTAAATGCGGGCAGCGGATACTTAAAGGACTGAATATCTTTTGTTCACGGCCATGGATCGTTGATCTGAGCCATATCCCGTACAGCCCCTTTTCCTTTTTGAAACGTGAAAGTGCTTCCTCATCCAAAGGTATGCTCCAGCCGTGGCAGCAGTTATCGGGGCATGCTCCGCAAAGACATTTAAATTCATCATAATAACAGATCTTGCGAAGCTCTGTATCATTCATTATTTCAACTGGCTTTCAAGAGCGGTATCAACAGCAGCCAGAGCATCATGGATGCCCGCCGGATTCTTTCCGCCCGCCTGAGCCATATTAGGCTTTCCGCCTCCGCCGCCTCCAACATGGGCTGCGATGGCTTTGATAAGATTTCCGGCATGAGCGCCCTTAGCTACTGCATCATCAGCAGCCATAGCTATAAGGTTTACTTTGCCCTCAACTGAAGATGCAAGAACCACAACACCTCCGCCTATCTTTTCCTTTATCTTGTCGCCCAGTTCGCGCAGCGCATTCATATCAACGCCTTCAACAGACTTGGCAACATATTTGACACCCTTCATCTCCCTGACATCATTATCTATGCTGCCCAGAGCATTTCCGGCAGCCTTGCTCTTAAGTGAAGCCACCTCAGCCTGGAGTTCTTTATGCTCCTTCAGCAGAACTGCTATACGGTCGCATATCTCTGCGGGTCTGGTCTTGAGCATCTCGGACGCAGACTTTAATCTGTTCTCCATATCACGATAATATGCAAAAACGGCGTCTCCAGTGATAGCTTCGATCCTTCTTACACCTGCGGCAATACCGGACTCGGATACTATCTTGAATGCACCTATACTTCCTGTCGAAGATACATGTGTACCGCCGCAAAGCTCTACAGACCAGCCGCCCATATCTACGACGCGCACCTCATTACCGTACTTTTCGCCAAACAGAGCCATAGCGCCGGTCTTTCTGGCCTCTTCGAGACTCATAAGTTTGGTAACTACAGGAAGATTCTCACTTATCTTCTCATTAACCAGCTGTTCAACTTTTGCCAGTTCTTCATCGCTCATAGCCTGGAAATGGGAGAAGTCAAAACGCGTTCTCTCAGGATCCTGATATGAGCCCTTCTGCTCAACATGACTGCCCAGCACTTCGCGCAGAGCTTTCTGCATAAGATGAGTTGCCGAATGATTCTGGCAAGTCCTGTTTCTTAAAGAAGCATCCACCTTGAGTTCCGCATTGACTCCGCCTCTTATCATGCCGCGCTCTACAACGCCTATATGAGCTATCTTTGAACCGGCTACATGTATGCTGTCTTCAACCTTAAAGCTTCCGTCGGGAGTTACGATCACGCCCTTATCACCCAGCTGACCACCCATGGTAGCATAGAAACAGGTCTTGTCAGTGATAACAGCTCCCTTCATTCCGTCAGTCAGCACATCACAGATCTCATCCTTTTCACTTTCTCCATCGGCATCCGCAAGTTTGACCAGAGCGATTATGCTGCCCTCACACTGCAGTCTGTCATAACCTATGAATTCAGTATTAACAGCAGCATCCAGTTCTTCGTAAACAGTAGCGTCCGCGCCCATATATGTGGTAGTCTTTCTGGCCGCACGCGCTCTTTCCTTCTGCTCCTTCATTGCAGCATCAAAGCCTTCCTGGTCCATGGAATAGCCTTTTTCCTCAAGGATCTCAGCAGTAAGGTCAACAGGAAATCCATAAGTATCATAAAGCTTGAAAGCATCAGCTCCTGCCAGGACATTTCTGCCTTCCGCCTTCATGGTTTCTTCCATTTCATTAAGAACACTGAGTCCCTGATCTATGGTGCGTGCAAACTGATTTTCTTCCTGCCTTAAGTTATTAAGTATAAAATCCCTCTTCTCCTCAAGCTCGGGGTAACCGTCTTTGCTGCCTTCGATAACGGTTTCGGCCAGTTTTGCAAGAAAAACTCCTTCTATTCCCAACAGCCTGCCGTGTCTGGCTGCACGTCTTATGATCCTGCGCAATACATATCCTCTTCCCATATTTGAAGGGGTGATGCCGTCTGATATCATAAAGGTTGCAGAACGTATATGGTCTGTAATAAGACGGATCGATACATCTTTCTTATCATCACTCTGATATGTCACGCCGGCCATTTCACATACTTTATCTCGTATTGCCTTCATGGTGTCGATATCAAATACGGAATCCACATCTTGTACGACAACCGCAAGACGCTCAAGTCCCATGCCGGTATCTATATTTTTCTGTTTGAGCTCTGAATAATTACCCTTTCCGTCGCCGTCAAACTGTGTAAACACATTGTTCCACACTTCCATAAAACGGTCGCACTCACAGCCTACCTTACAATCAGGCTTGCCGCAGCCGTATTTTATGCCGCGGTCATAGTAAATCTCGGAACAGGGGCCGCAGGGACCGGCGCCGTGCTCCCAGAAATTATCGCACTTGCCATTTTCATCACGATAAAACTTGGTTATCCTGTCAGCCGAAACACCTATCTCATCTGTCCAGATCTTGATCGCTTCTTCATCTTCGTAATATACCGAAGGATAGAGACGGTCTTTATCAAGGCCTACAACTTCGGTCAGAAATTCCCAGCTCCACTTAAGAGATTCATGTTTAAAATAATCGCCAAAAGAGAAGTTTCCCAGCATTTCAAAAAATGTAAGATGTCTGGCTGTTTTTCCGACATTCTCGATATCACCGGTACGTACGCATTTCTGGCAGGTTGTAACCCTGCGCCTGGGCGGTACTTCCTGCCCGGTAAAATAAGGCTTTAAAGGCGCCATACCGGAATTGATTATAAGCAATGAATTATCATTATGGGGAATAAGCGAAAAGCTTTTCATTTTGAGATGTCCTTTACTCTCAAAAAATTCAAGAAACATCCGCCTTAATTGGTTAACACCATATTTTTCCATTTTCTGGTCCTCCAAATCATATGATCTCCAAAAAGGATCTTATTCAGAAAAGACCGTATCGTAATATGATACGGTCTCCCATCAAGCTGGAAAAGAGACTTGAACTCTCGACCCCTTCATTACGAGTGAAGTGCTCTACCGACTGAGCTATTCCAGCAACGTTCCTTATTATACTATAAAAATTGAAATTTGCAAGGATAATTTTTGTTTACATAAAAAAGCAACGTTCACCTCGCTGCAGTCCCTGCACTAAAAAAAGGAGGCGCATTTCTGCGCCCCCTCATAAAACGTAATTTTACAGGTCGTTCATCAGCTTGCCCTTGTATGCATTGAATTCGTCGTCTGTGATGATGTCACCGTCTTTTAACTTAAGCAGCATGTCGACCTTCTCCTGGAACTGCTCCATGCTCTCATAAGGAGCAAATACTTCTTTGATAAGAGCCTGCTTCTTGCCTTCGAAATCTTCGGCAGTGATAAATCCGCAGTCCCTTGCTACCATATGAAGTCTGGTGCGTGCCACATAATCAGTGATGCTTTCGACATCTTTAAGGATCTCAACCTTCTTGCCGTGATAATCCATCTCTGACAACCAGCTCTTATCCTTAAGCAGCATAACACGTATGATCTTCTCCTTGAATTCTGCTTCTGAATTCTGCGGCATGGTCATAACCTGGCTGATCATGCGCTGCTGTCTCTCTTTATATTCAGCATCCGTAGCTGTGCCGGCAACTACCATTGCAGGCCATCTGGAGAATTTCATTTCCAGAGCGTCAAGGCTGTCCGAAAGCTTGGGCTCGAGCAGGGCCTTAAGGTCTTTCTTATCACTCTCGAACTCTTCTGCAGGAACAAGTTCTGCTTCAACAAGTATAGGCAGCTTCTGAAGCTTTAAGGTAAATACATTATTATCATCGATAGGATTATATGCTACGCTTTCAAGAAGCTTTGTCTTCTTAAGCTCGTATTCGGCGGGTGAAACCAGCTCGCTCATCAGTACAACAGGCAGCTTGGCTGTATTCTCGCGGAACAGATTAAGATCGGTCACATTGGGATCAAAGCATTCATCAACTATCTGATTCTTATTGCTCTCAAATTCGGTATCGGAAAGCATGCCGGATTTTCTGAGAACAAAGATCTTCTGGATCTTATCATAGAAGCTGCCCATGCCCTTCTCCTCGCAGATGAGTTTGAGCTTCTTCTCCTTATACTCTTCATCCGTACACATGCCGGATTCATGCATGATATCCAGTTTCTTGAGCTTCTGCTCATAGCTCTCATTGTTCTTGGGCTTAGCAGGAACAGCTGCGGCTGCCGCAGAAACTGCTGCTGTCGTGGTAGCTGAAGGCGTATAAGCCGGAACAACAGGAGTAGGTACCGGAACAGGCCCGGGAGCCGGCGCAGGTGCTGCAGGAACGGGTGCCGGTGCAGGTGCGGGAGCAGGTGCAGCTGCGGGAACAGGTGCCGGAGCCGGCGCAGGTGCCGGTGCCGGAGCAGGCGCAGGAACCGGTGCGGGCGCAGGTGCATGCGCGGGTATGGGCTTTGAATTGGTCTTCTGAGGTGCTGCAGGCGCAGGCGCTGCTGCGGGAGCTGCGGGAGCTACGGGACCTGCAGCGGGCTTCTTTACATTATCTTCGCCCATTCCGCCGGCTTTCTTGCCTATTTCTACCAGAAGGTCCAGAGCCTTATCCATATCCTTAAGTCCGGGAAGGATAGCCTGAGTCTTCTTTACGCCGTAAAGAGTCTGAAGGCGGGTAACGATTATCAGAGCATTGCTGCCCTGGAATTCACCCTTCTTAACATCACGGATCTCTTTTGCGGAAAAATCTGATTCTGCAACATATTCATTCTTTCCGTCTTCGTTACAGATGTATGCCTTTACTTTGATCTTGACATCATCCGACTTAGTGTCATCGATCTGCAGATAAAGCTTATCCTGATTACGCGCCGAAAGGAATGACTTTAAGCTGCTTCCCCAGTTACACTGAAAAACCTGAACTGCCATGATAACCTCCTGATAAATGTTGATTTTGTATAATGTAAGCGTTTCCACACTTATTTATTTAGTATAATATACCAATAAAAAAAGCCCGTTTCAAGAGCTTAAACGGGCATATTCGACCTTTTGGAGTATTTAACTCATATATTATCAGATTATCCCCCTAAAAGAAGGTGTTTTTTGCTTACTTCGTCAATATAGTTCTATCCAAAAACGCCTTTTCAGAAGCAATACTGCCTCTCAAACGCTTTCTGCTTATCTCCGCAATGCCTAATTTTGTAATATCTTCAAGCCTCGCGGGTGGCTTGAGCGTCTTTAGTCTGCAGTCAAAATCCTCAAGCAATATAGTTTCACTTTCTTTGGACTTCATGTTTATAAAATCCACCATGATGATGCCGCTGATGTTCCTTGCAGAAAGCTGGCGGACTATCTCTTCCGAAGCTTCCAGATTTAGCTTAAGGAAGGTTTCATCTTTGTTTTTGCCGGTCAATGACTTTGCCGAATTCACATCGATAACGCACATCGCTTCCGTTTCACTTATCACTATCTGAGCGCCGGATCTAAGATCCACGCGTGGCGACAGGACATGGGCAAGCTTAGTCTTTAGCCCGTAAAGTGCACAAAGGCTTAAGTTCTCATCTTTATGCAGTACTATCCTGTTTTTATCCGCAGCTTCGGCTAAAGCCAGTTCATAAAGCTTTTCATTCTCCGTAACCCACTTGGCCCCTTCCGTGCTGCAGCTCTCTGCAATGCTTTTTTCAAAAGCGCCTTCAGCTCTGTATAACAGAGCGCCTTTTAACGCGTGAGCAGCTTTAGCCGATACTGCCTCTGCAATATCCGTCTCTATCTTCACGGTGGCTTTCGCAAGTTTTTCCCTGTACGGGAGAGTTTTTATGCAAAGCGGAAGCTCTGTTCCGGGCTTTATCTTTCCCTGAATGAAGACAGGATCCTTTTTTCCTATGTCTGCAAATGATACGGCTATATTTTCGTTACAGTTTTCTATCCTGCCCATAAAAACATCCCCGGGTCTCAGATCCCCGGGGCGGAAAATGTCGATCATATCGATCTCATCGCCGGCTATCCTTAAAATGCAGACTTTTTCGTTTCCGTCATCATCAGCTCCCATATAAGCTGCATAACGCAGATTCTTTAACGCCTGCTCCGTCCTGATATATGCTTTTTTCTCAGCAACGTCTTTACGCATCTTTTTTATCAGCCTCTGAAAGCGGGATAAATACGCCGTCCTTTGCAGCATAGATGTCAAGCCTGCGTATGCATTCGCAGTAAAGCGCACCGCCTGCCGCTTCATTCAGTTTATCAAATACATCAGCCGGTCTTATATTCATGGCGCTGCCGCTCAGAAGACGCATAAATACGCCGCCTTCTTCTGCCTGCATATCCAGTATCCCCGCCCTGATATCCTTCGGAGCCTTGGGCTTTTTGCCTCTCTTTGTTTCTCCGCCATCTATCAGGATGCTGTCGCAGGCCATTATCGTACTGACAGCCTGCTCTATACTGCGCTTTTCACCTGTAATATACAGCCTGTAATCAGCCGCAGCAACCAAAGCCATTGCATTTTCGGCATTATCCTTTAATATCGTGGCGCAGCTCACGCTAACGCCTTCATTCATTACAGCATTAAGCCGCTTTATCATTTCTTCTTCAGGCAGCTCCTCCGTCATGTCCAGATCCATATAATCGCCTTCGGTTTCCATAGATACGCCCAGAGGATAAGCAAAGCTCATGATCTGATGAGGATGAAAACCTTCCGAATATCTGGCAGGAAGTCCCGAACGCATAACCGCTTTCTGGAAATATCTCAGCATATCCAGATGGCCGATATAACGCACAGGGCCTTTCCGGCTGAATTTAAATCTTACGCTTACGCTCATTCTGCGCCTCCCCCGGGCCGGATGCATATCCCGCAATTAAAAGAGCCCGCACCACAGCCGGCGCATCTTTCACGGCAATTTTGTGTAACTTTGCCCTCTTTTGCATTCATCCATTCCCTGTAGAGATATTTTTTGCTGACGCCACAGTTTATTATATCCCAGGGGAAGAATTCATCCTTATCCCTTTCCCTGTATATATAAAAAGCGTAATCTATCCCGCATTCCTCAAACGCCTTCATCCAGCGTTCATAAGAAAAGTTTTCGGTCCATGCGTCAAAGATGCCCCCGTTTTTGTATACGTTTTCGATAACCGCGCCAAGCCTTCTGTCGCCTCTTGCCAGCACTCCTTCGATTATCGTTGTCGAAGCATCATGATAATGATAAACTATGGATTTCTGATTGAGCTGCTCGCGGACCTTCGTTTTACAGTAAGCCGCTTTTCTCAGGAATTCTTCCGGTCTGTTCATAGCCGCCCATTGGAAAGCCGTAAAGGGCTTGGGCACAAAGAAGGAAGAACTGGCTGTTATCGTAACCCTGCCCTGACGTTCGCTTTTGGGCACCGTATCATAATACAGGGCTGCCACTTCATTGCTCAGTTCAGCAATAGCCGCAACATCGCTGTCTTCCTCTCCGGGAAGACCTATCATAAAGTATAATTTAACCTTATTCCAGCCGCCTTTAAAAGCCATTTCAGCGCCGTTAAGTATATTCTCAACAGTCAGGCCCTTGTTTATCACATTTCTCATGCGCTGGCTGCCGGCTTCAGGCGCAAAAGTCAGGCTGTTTTTCTTCACATCCTGAACCTTATTCATAACATCCAGCGAAAAAGCATCTATTCTGAGCGATGGCAGGGAAATATTGATCTTTTTTTCATTACAAAGATCTATCAGCCTTTCCAGCAGTTCCTTAAGCCCCGGAAAATCCGAGGTAGACAGGGAACTCAGAGAAAGCTCTTCGTAGCCGGTATTTTCAAAAAGCTCGAGCGCATATTTGATGAGAGTGTCAACTTTCCTGGCGCGCACAGGTTTATATATCTGTCCGGCCTGGCAGAATCTGCACCCTCTGATGCAGCCACGCATGACCTCCAGCACCGCACGGTCCTGTGTCGCCTGCAGAAACGGCACCACCGGCGCCGTCGGATAATATGCCGCATCCAGATCTTTTACCACTGTTTTCTTAACCGTTCCGGGCACATCCTCATACCTTGGAACCATGCTCTTTATGCTGCCGTCTTCGTAATAGTCCACCTGATACAGAGACGGAACATACATGCCTTCAACAGCTGCGGCGCGACGCAAAAAGCCTGCTTTATCTATGCCCTTTTCTTTGCACTCCTCATAAAGATCGAAAAGCACGCGATAATTTACTTCGCCCTCTCCTATATAAAAAATGTCAAAAAAATCAGCGATAGGTTCGCAATTATAAGTACAGGGTCCGCCGCCTATGACTATGGGATCATCTTCGCCACGGTCCGCAGCCTTCAGCGCCATCCCCGATAATTCAAGCACCTGCAGTATATTCACATAACACATTTCGTACTGCAGTGTAAAACCCAGGAAGTCAAATTTCTTGACCGGATCCTGACTCTCCAGCGCAAAAAGCTGTATATTCTCCCTGCGCATTATGGCATCCATATCATTCCAGGGCGAAAACACCCTTTCACACCATACATCATCATAAGAATTCAAGAGTCCGTAAAGAATCTGCATTCCCAGATGAGACATGCCTATCTCGTAAACATCAGGAAAACAGAAACAAAAGCGGATCTTTACAAGGTCCGCTTCTTTCATAACACTGTTAAGCTCACCGCCCGTATACCTGGCAGGCTTTTCTGCCTCCATCAGTATGCGATGCGGCAGAGCAAGCTTTCTTTCACTATTATCCATATTTATCTCCGTGCAAGTTCTCTGGTGATATCTTCCCAGGTAACTCCTTTTTCAGCCATAAGCACCATTACATGATACAAAAAGTCGCTTATCTCATACTTGATCTCTTCCGGATCGGGATTCTTGGCTGCGATCACTATCTCAGTGCACTCCTCACCGACCTTTTTAAGGATCTTATCTATGCCCTTATCAAAAAGATAATTGGTATAGGAACCTTCCTTGGGATTCTCACGCCTGTCGAGTATTACCTTGTATACATCTTCAAACACCTTGGAAGGATCGGTATCAAGGTATTCCTTTTTAACAATCTCGTTAAAGAAGCAGCTGCGCGCTCCCGTATGACATGCCACTCCAACCTGGCTTACTTTTGCCAGCAGCGTGTCCTTATCGCAATCGGCTGTAAGTTCTTTTACATACTGGAAATGCCCGCTGGTTTCGCCCTTAAGCCATTGTGTCTGGCGCGAACGGGAATAATAATTCATGCGTCCGCTCCTGATGGTATTATTAAAAGCCTCTTCATTCATATATGCCATCATAAGCACTTCCTTGGTGCGGTAATCCTGTACGATAACAGGCGCCAGTCCGTCGGAATTAAGCTTAAGATCACTGAAGCTGAGCTTTGCATCAAAGCCATTGACTTCCACGCCGTCCTCTGCGCAAAATGCCTTGATAGCATTTAACTCATCAATATTGGCATTAACGATAGGTCCGAAAACACCGGCTATGCCCTCTCTCTTCAAAAGCCCCGCTATCTGGCCCGGAGCCGCATCCGGCATAGGTATGGTAAGAGGAAGCGAAACAGCCTGGGTTATCTCGTTTAAAGCATTGGAACTGTAATGATCATCTGCTCCGCCTATAAGTATCAGTCCGCCGATAAACTCATTAAGTATGCTCTTTTTTCCGCTTATCTCACTTATGCTGCCTACACAAGCATAGATCTTTTCTTTTCCGAAACGCTTTGCAACATCTTCTGCCAGATCGATATTTGAATCTTTTGCAAAGTTGAGAGCAGCAGCGCTGCATCCGGCATATAGTATCTTCTTTACATCCTCAAAACGCTTGATATTGCCGCAGCCTATCACAGGAACTTCTGCAGCAGCAACTATCCTCTTTATGGCTCCTATAGCCGCTTCGTGCTCATCATCGGTATTTGACAGATCAAATACTATTATCTCGTCTGCGCACATATCGGAATAACGGTGCGATAATTCCTCCGGACTTTCTTCCAAAAACGTGCGGTCAAGTCTGTTCCTTACGGCTTTGTCCTTTTCAAGATATATAGTGGCACAGAATTTTTTAATCATCTTATAACGCTCCCTTCGTGCTGAGCACGCCTTCTACTCTTTCATCTATGGATGTAGCCATATCCACGGCTTTGCCAAATGCTTTAAATGCCGCTTCAAGTATATGATGCGCATTTTCGCCGGATATCTGCTTTATATGAAGATTTATACCGGCCGAATAAGACACGGCATAAAAGAATTCCTTTGCAAGGCAGTTTTCAAAATCACCGCACTTTTCTTCGTTAAGCTTTATATCCCATGAAAAATAAGGTCTGCCGCAAAAATCCACAGCGCACAGAACCAGAGCGTCGTCCATGGGAAGGATAAAATAGCCATAACGCCTCATGCCCAGCTTATCGCCTACCGCTTCCTTTATCGCCTGCCCAAGAACTATGCCGCAATCTTCTACGGTGTGATGTCCATCCACATTCAGATCACCCTCACAGTTAAGAGCCAGATCAAAAAAGCCATGCTTTGCAAAACCGCAGAGCATGTGGTCGAAAAAGCCTATGCCGGTGTTTACATCCGCATTACCTTTTCCGTCTATCTTAATACTCAACTCTATATCGGTTTCTTTTGTTTTACGGTATACCTGCGCTTCTCTCATATCTTTTCACCAAATCTTACGGCTATTGAATTTGCATGTGCCGTAAGCCCTTCCCTTAATGCAAAATCAATTATATATTTATGATCGCGTTCCAGCGCATTCTTTGAATATGATATGATGCTGCTCTTCTTAACAAAATCATCCACATTAAGCGGCGAGAAAAACTTTGCCGTGCCGTTTGTGGGAAGTATATGATCCGGTCCTGCAAAATAATCTCCAAGAGGTTCCGAAGAATAAGCTCCCAGGAAGATCGCTCCGGCATTTTTGATTCGCGGCAGTATTGAAAAATCATCCTTTGTCATTATCTCAAGATGTTCTGTTGCTATCTCATTTACAACATCTATCGCCTTATCCATGGTATCGCTTACGAAGATATAGCCAAAATCTTCAAGACTCTTTTCTATAACCTCACGTCTGGAAAGCCCGGGGATAAATGCATCTACTTCCTTTGAGACCGCTTCAGCCAGTTCCTTGGATGTGGTCACCAGTATGGAACTTCCCAAAGGTCCGTGTTCAGCCTGGGAAAGCAGATCCGCAGCCACATATCGGGCATCCGCAGTTTCATCAGCCAGAACCAGTATCTCCGAAGGTCCGGCAATGGAATCTATGCCAACCTGTCCGTAAACGGCTTTCTTTGCAAGTGCCACAAAAATATTACCGGGGCCGCATATCTTATAAACCGGTTCTATCGTTTCGGTTCCGTATGCCATGGCAGCTATTGCCTGTGCTCCTCCCACGCGGTAAATCTCGGTAGCTCCTCCGATCTTTGCGGCAGCCAGTATGGATGCATCCACCTTTCCGTCGGGGCCGGGCGGTGTGCACATTACTATCCTTTCAACCTCTGCAACATTTGCAGGGATCAGGTTCATTAAAACCGAAGAAGAAAGAGGCGCCTTGCCGCCGGGTACATATACACCCACTTTTTCGATAGGCGTGAACTTCTGTCCCAGCATGCTGCCGTCTTCTTTCATATCTAACCAGCTGATGCGTTTTTGTTTTTCATGGAAAACACGTATATTCTCAGCAGCCTTTTCGAGCACTTCAAGGAAACCGTCAGCTTTAACGTTTTCCATTGCTTCTTCTATTTCTTCTTCGCTAACGCGTATATTCTTTTCGTTAAGCTCAAATTTATCAAACTTAAGGCTGTATTCAAACAGTGCTTTGTCACCGTTTTCGCGGACATTTGCAATAATCTCGTCGACCGTTTTTTCTATTTCCGGAAAACGTCCCGAGCTTCTGCTTTCCAAAACCTTTTTGAATAATTCTTTGTTTTCTTCATTAAGCTCTATGATTCGCATGATGTTCACTCCTTATCGATCACTTCGCGAAGATCGTTCACCAGCTTTCTGATGCGCTCATTTTCCATGCGCATGCTCACCTGGTTGACTATGATCCTGGCTGACAGCGGGCAGATCTCTTCAAGCACCGTAAGTCCGTTCTCCCTTAAAGTGCCGCCCGTTTCCACTATATCCACGATAACATCCGAAAGCCCTACTATGGGTCCCAGCTCAACCGATCCGTTCAGCTTGATTATATCAACAGTCTGATGCTTTTCGTTGTAAAAATAATCCCTTGCTATCCTGGGATATTTGCTGGCCACCCTGATAAACTCATGATGCTCTAAAAGAGAACGCGCAGATTCGGGCCCGCATACACACATGCGGCATTTGCCCAGTTTAAGATCCAGCACTTCAAATACCCTGCGGCCTTCTTCCATTATGGTATCTTTACCTGTCACGCCTATATCGGCAACGCCGTACTCAACATAAGTAGGCACATCCGGAGCTTTAGCCAGAAAGAATTTAAGCCCCAGCTCCTCATTAACAAAAATAAGCTTTCTGCTGCTCTTGTCTTCCATCTCACGGCAGCTGATCCCCACCTTTTCAAAAAGTGAAAGGGTCTTATCCGCAAGACGTCCCTTTGTGAGAGCAAATGTAAGATATCTGTCTTTTTCCAACATACTTCCTCTTATTCCATGGCTCCATAGAATCGCAAATAAGACACATCCGCGCTTTTTGCATATTCAATATAGTCATCCTTGGTCTTGTTCTTATCAAAATATATGCCCGAAACCCTCAGGCCTTTATTTCTTAATTTCTTAACTTCATCCAGAGCTTCGACGCGTCCGTTCTCGTCATAAACTATCCACGAAACAGTATCCGCTTCTTCCTTTAAAGCTCCCTGAGCCGAAAGCGCTATCTGTATATCATCGATAAGGAATACGCAGCCTACCGCGGCAGCTTTTTTACCGAAGCGCTCCAGCAGAGCGTCATATCTTCCGCCCTTGACAATGGCATCACCCACACCGTAGGTAAAAGCCTTGAAGATCATTCCTGTATAATAATGGAATTTACTGAGCATTCCCAGATCATAGGAGAGATAATCAGCCAGGCCGTATATGCTCACAAGCTCATGAATGCGGATCAGACGGTCTATCGCTTTCATCGATCTGACATTGCTGACCATCTTTTTCGATTCTTTAAGCTCTTCTATTGTACATACGTCTCCGGCATGACGCAGAAGCTTAAGATAGTTTTCCGCCACCCCGGCGCTTCTTAATATCTCCTCTGCGCCGAAATAATTCTTGACGGATATCTCATCTCTCAAGGCCTCGATAACATCATCATCAAGAGATGCTTCCTCGCATATGCCTTTAAAGAAGTCTATCTGACCTACGCTTACCGTAAAGCGTTCAAAGCCCGCGCTCTTCAATGCCTCTATTACCATACAGAGTATTTCCGCATCGGCATCCGCCGAAGAATCTCCTATGAGTTCTGCACCCATCTGCATGGTCTCTTTGAATTTTCCCTGCAGATCGGAAGCATTCACAAAGGCATTGCCTTCATAGCAAAGCCTTACAGGCATGTTCTCTTCAAGAAAATACTTGGCGGCGCATCTGGCGATCGATGGCGTAAAATCAGGCCTCAGAGCCAGGGTGTTGCCCTCTTTGTCAAAAAATTTAAACAGATCCTTTGACGGAGTTGTGCCTACCTCTCTTGAAAAAACATCAAAGAACTCAAAAGAAGGCGTACGGATCTCCCTGTATCCGAAAGAATCCATCGTTCTGCCTATGTGAGCGCTTAAAGCTTTTTTGCCGCGAAGCTCCGCAGCGTAAATGTCTTTTACTCCTTCAGGAGTATGAATAAGTAATCTTTCCATAACTGTTGTATTATAGTTAATTTATTATTTTATGTCAAACTGAAATGAGAGCATTTCTTCGCTCTTGTATTTATGACCGTCGCCATAGCGTCTGCGTTCTGTTGCAGCTATGGTCTTCAGTTCCTGCACCACTTCTTCTTTTACGCTGAAGCTGAAGAGTTTTTCCGGAGGCGTTCCCAATAGGAAATCCAGGGAATAACGTGCCGTAGTGCTGAAGCCCGCTTCATAATCACCGCGGTGAAAACTGCCCTGCAGCATAAGCATCTTCAGATCAAACACGGCTCTTACGAGCTCATTATCGTATGAAGGATGCAAAAGAGCCCTGCATGCCTGATACAGGAGCTTTAATACATCCTGTTCATCATTATTCTCTCTGGTATTGTACTCTGCCACTTCAAGGAAATACATGCCAAAGAGGCTTGCATCAAAATCCGTACGCAGTTCTTCAAAATAATTTTTTACAACGGCATCCGTCAGGGTATAAGCGCTTTTTCCCGGATAAAGCTTAAACTCCGCAAAGATAAAAAGATCCGTGGCAGCCGCCAGATGATTAGTCTGTCTTCTGGCCCCTCTGGCAAAAGCACTTATCTTACCGTAGTCTTTTGTCAGTATCACGACTCTTCTGTCATAATCCGCCGAAGGAGCTGTCTTTAAAACCATGCCCGGAGTCTGTATTATCTCGGCCATTTATATCATTCCTCTTCGCGGTAGCCGAAATTGGCCACAAGGAAATCACTGTCGCGCCAGTTTTCTTTGACTTTTACCCAAAGCTTAAGATTAACGCTGCATTCCAGCATCTTTTCCATTTCCGGCCTGGCTTTTGAACCTATCGCCTTTAGCATAGCGCCGCCCTTGCCTATGATTATGCCTTTATGCGAAGACTTTTCGCAGACTATCGTAGCGTCAATATCATATATGCCGCCGCGTGCTCTTTCACGATACTCCATCCTGTCGATCATAACAGCTATCCCGTGTGGGATCTCTTTATCCAGAAGATACAGTGCCTTTTCACGGATAAGCTCTGCTACTATGGAACGCTGTGTCTGATCGGTCAGATCGTCTTCATCAAAATAATAAGGACCTTCAGGAAGATATTTAAATATAGCATCCACCAGATCGGATACATTATCTCCCTTTAATGCCGAGAGCGGTATGATCTCTGCAAAATCACAAAGATCCTTATACGCATCGATGACCTCCAAAAGCTCGGCAGGTTTTACCGTATCAGTCTTATTTATGACCAGTATCAGCGGTATATCGATCTCTTTAAGCGATGCGGCTATGTTGTCGTCACCGTCGGGGATCTTTTTCGTCGGTTCTACCAGCCAAAGGATCACATCGGAATCTTTGAGACTTTTCTTTGCCACGGAGAGCATATAATCCCCGAGTTTGTTCTTTGCCTTATGTATACCCGGCGTATCTACAAATACCGCCTGCCCTCTTTCCTCTGTGTATACCGTCTGTATACGCATGCGGGTAGTCTGGGGTCTGGGCGAAGTTATGGCTATCTTCTGACCTATTATACGGTTCATCAATGTGGATTTACCCACATTGGGGCGTCCTATCAGAGCGCAGAAACCGGATTTCTTTTCACTCATATACCTTTCCTCTTAAATCTCAGCTCCGGAGCCGCCCCCGGAAATGACCTATTTATTAAACAGCGGTTTTATAACATTAAAGACCGACGCAGCTTCCTTTATCTTTCCTTCGTTACCGACTACGCACAACGCATTATCTTCCATGACCGCATCGGTAAAGCGCGCAAGAGCGCGTATATCCGCATCGGTAGTTGCCAGCAGTTTGGCTCTTCTTTTGTTTCTGTTTTCGTCGCTGTCTTTATCCAGCCATATCTGAAGTGAACGGCTGCCTTTGAGCCTGGGTGTCAGCGGCGTATCCAGCTCACTCATTGTGCCGATGATATATCTGGTCATCTTCTCTTCATCTGCAGTAAATCTGCGAAGGAAATCGCTGATGCCTTCAAAGGTTTTGATGGTGCGCTCAAGATTGGGATCTCTGTAAGAGACAAAGCAAACTTCACCATAAGTTGTGAATCTGCTCATGCATCCGTATGCGCCGCCTTTTACACGTACCTCATTCCAGAGATACTCATAACCCAGTATGGTTTTTAATATATACAGCGAAGGATCGAATTCCAGACCATGCGCAGCATAGTTGCCTGCACGGCATACATACTGAACCTGCGCGGAATTGGTAAAGCCCTCATTTGCTTTTACAGGCTTTTTACTGAACTTCTTAAAATCTGCGGGCTTATCATTAAGATGCTTAAGCATCCCGCCCATTTTTCCCTTAAGGGATTCAAGCTCCTTACGGCTGCCTGTCACATCAAGCATAAGGTTATCTTTTCTGAGAATAAATTTAAGAGTTTCCTTAAGCTTTTTAACGATCTCATCCTTCTTTTCTTCAAAATCAGCTTCTGCCTCTTCAAGGAAACGGAAGAGATTGAGCCCTGACATTTCTTCACGCATGCAGGAATACTCTGTAAGATATGAAAGCGCGCGCGCCGAAGCTACGGTATGCCCGCTGTTCATCATAAACCCGGCCGTGCGTGAACGGCACTCGGCTATAGTCTGACCTATACGCTGTGTATCATCAAGCCTGCTCTTAAAAAGTATTTCCTCTATAAGCTCAAGCCCCGCATCTGTCTGCGAGCTCAGAACGCTCATATTGGTCCCGAAGAAAAAGCGGTAATTTTCTACCTTCCATCCGGGGATCGCTGCCATGGTCATCTGTGAAATATTACCCGTGCGCTTGTCTATTTCGTATCCCAGCTGTTCATAGCTGTAATTCTCCGTATCCACGCTTCCCAGCACCACTTTTAAAAGGCCTACATAAGGCAGATACTCTTCGGGTATGCCTTCAATATCAAAGAGCATGTTAAAATACAATATCCCGTTTGTTTCTACTTCGTGGAAGAGGGTTTTGATCCCGTCTATTTCCGTCTCCTCGTTATATGAAGGCTGTACTTTGGCGGCTATATCGCTGCGCTTGAGGCAGGGCAGGCATTTCTTTGCTTCTTCGCTGTCTTCCTTATCCTGATATTCTTTAAGCTGCGCAGCTTTGGTCTTTATCTTTTCAAATTCCGCTTCCGTTATCAAAGCTTTATACGCTGCAAGCTTTGCAGCCAGTTCTGCTTCATTTTTTGCGGTAAGGCCTTTTTCGGGCTTGAGCACCAGAATTGTCTTATGCGTGTTATCGATAAGATATTTCTTTACCAGCTCCCTGTAATAAGGCGTAGAGATAAGCTCACGAAGCTTTGAATATACGCCCAGCGATTCCAGATGTATGAAAGGCTTATCCTTATCATACAGCCAGCTGTCCATAGCTTTTAAGCCATATAAAAGCCCCTTGGGATATGTGCCTGTATCGCCTTCCCTGAAACGGAATTCCAATGAGTTAACGCATGCCAGCAAAGCATTCTCGTCAAAGCCCTCTTTATATACCCTGTCAAGGACCTCAGAAATTATGCGCTCAAATTCTTTTAGATCGCTTTCATCCGCATTTTTTGCAACTATGCTGTAATAGGGCTGATAAATGCCGTTTTCGTACTGGGAATTTATCTCTGTTCCTATGCCGGCGTCCAGCAGCGCTTTACGAAGAGGCGTGCCCTCTGCTCCTACCAGAGCATAGTCTATCATCTGAAAAGCTATATAAAGCTCGGGATCCATGACATCCCCTACTACGGCATTATAGCTTAGATATGTCTGTTTCTCATCGCTCTCATCATCCGTTATCGGATAAGGCTTATTGATATAAACAGGCTTGTCAAACGCTTTCTGCACACCCACTTCCGAAGCTATATCTATACGCTCATATTTGCCCAGGTACTCCTCATCCAGCCAGTTAAGCCTCTCCTCCATATCTGCATTACCGTAAAGATAGATATAAGAATTAACAGGATGATAATATCTCCTGTGAAAGTCAAGGAAAGCTTCGTAAGTCAGATCCGGTATGTTTTTGGGATCTCCGCCGCTTTCAACGCCATAAGTTATGTCGGGATAAAGAGAACTGAATGTCTCACGGCTCAGCACATCATCCGGCGAAGAAAAAGCTCCCTTCATTTCGTTATATACAACGCCGTTTATGATAAGATTTCCTTCTTCATCAGTCTCATAATGCCAGCCCTCCTGACGGAAGATCTTCTCTTCTTTGTAGATATTGGGCTTTAATACTGCATCCATGTACACGCTCATCAGGTTTTTAAAATCCTGGTCATTGCATGAAGCAACGGGATATACAGTCTTATCGGGATATGTCATGGCGTTGAGGAAAGTATTTAAAGACCCCTTGACCAGTTCAACAAAAGGATCTTTGAGGGGATACTTTTCCGATCCGCACAGAACCGAGTGCTCCAGTATATGAGCCACGCCCGTCGAATCCTTAGGCGGTGTACGGAACGCAATATAGAACACTTTGTTTTCATCATCATTCTCAAGTATGCTTACCCTTGCACCGCTTTTTATATGCTCAAAAAGATACGCTTCGGATTTAAGGTCCTCCGAATAATGATGCTCGATAAGCCTGTATGCTTTAATGTTTTCTGTCTTCAAGTAAGATCCTCCTTATAATTTGAAACCCATCAGGGCCAGATTTGATACTATTATCTCCTGTATCATGCAGCCATCTCCCCAGTTTTCACGATTTTTCAAAAAAATCTTAATATCATCCGTATACTCTTTAAAACCGCCTTCGGGCCGTGGCATATAATACTTGATCTTAAGTTTAAGATTATCAAATATCCTGTAGTTTTTATCCTCTTTTGTGATGGTGAGCAGATGCTCCTCCACGCTCATATCCGGGTCCGCATAAGGCAGTATCAGCCTGTCGATGATAGTCTGCAGCTTAAAAGGGGCGCGTTCAGCCGACAGCAGTTCTCCGTAAGTATACTTAGCCCCTATCATCGTGCGTGAAAACTCCTGCAATATGTATTTAAAATCATCATCACGTTCATTCATCATAATACAACATAATCCGCAATATCTTTTGATAAGATCATCAGACGGCTCAATTCTTCTTCATCCATATCCATCTCCGCGCAGATCTCCGCTGCAGAGATCTTACGGTTAAGTTCTTCGTTCATCTCACGCGCTTTATTGAGCACGCTCATTATGCGGGCCATGGTATGTTCAAGAGCCTCTGTTTCTTCCTTCTCAACTCCAACAAGTTCTTCCATGGCATTCATGGCTGTTCTGGTGACAAGAGCATCACATTCCGACGGATCTTCAATACTCCCCAGCATGTTCATGGCTGCAGCCAGAGCAACATTGCCTTCGCCTATGAGATCCGAAATATCCACACCCTGGCCGCTGTAAAGTCTGGCCAGATCGGCTATAGACTTAAGATATGACGCAGTAAGCTTTTCCTGCGCCACCCTGTCTCCGTTCATGGCTGCCATTATCAGCACGCGCTTCATATCTTCGTCCTGCAGTTCAAGGCCTTCTATCTCTTCAAGATAAAGATTGATATGGTTCAGATCTTCTTCACTAAGGGTTTCTTCCGCTTCAAGCGCTTCACCTATACCTATATTATTCTCCTTGAAGTAGCCGGTAAGCACTTTTTCCTGATCTTTATTTAAAGTGCCGAATACATCTTCTATCTGTTTGCGGGTAATATAACCGCCCTGAAAGATAGCCGTATCCTTAAGCGCTGTTATGTTTTCTATAAACGCCTTCTCATCCATTCTGTGAATCCCTCGTAAAATGTTTATGTGTAAAAATATGATCGCTGCAGTATTCGTAATTGCCTTCGCACTTAGAACAGAAACGGAATTCCAGATCCGGATACTCCTCACTGGTCCTTCCGCAGATAGCACACTTATGGCGCGCTATAGTCCTGGGTGCCGCCTCGTGAACCTGGCGCTTAAACTCTCTCTGTCTTGCCTTCATCTGCGGAGTACGCCTGAAGCCTCTGCGGGTCATCAGGAAAAATACCACAAAATTCAGAAGTGATGCTCCTATGACAAAAAGTCCCAGAGGGCTGCCGCTTGAACGGCACATATCCACTGCCTGATAAACAAGATAAACAGCATATATAACGCCCAGTATCTTGACCTTTACGGGGATCAGGAACATGAGCAATACCTGCATGTCCGGATATGTGGCCGCAAACGCCAGGAAAATCGACATATTAACATAATATGACGAGAAAAGCACGGAAAGCATAGAGAAATAATAGCTTCCGCCATATATAGCCGGGAACTCCTCACCATAGCCCAGCAGATACTGCGCATTTGCCAGAGCAGGCATATCTCCCTGAAAAATGCATACATATGCATACATCAGAAAAGCGCCCAGCAGAGTAAAGATCATTCCCGAGAATATATAGACATTAAAATAAAAGCTTCCCCAGGTACGCTCTAAGGTGGTTCCTATCGAATAATAGAAATACATCATGATAAGAACCAGGAAAATGTTGGAGCTGTCCGGCGGTATCAGTATCCATGAAATAATGCGCCATACCTGGCCATGAAGGATGGCATAAGGATTTAAAGAAAGGACATAAATTATCTGCGGATTGATAAGCTGCATCATATAACCTATGGCATAGCAGATTATCATGACCAGCGGAAGACGCGGTATTGCATATTTTCCCATCTTCCTTTCAAGTTTTGCTAAAAACTGCGGCATATTCTATACTCCTGTTATAATTCTTTTTTCCCCCGGTCATATAGGCTTATTATTGTAGCAAAATTCAGCTTAAAAGTAAACCGACCCCGAAATTTTTCGGGGCCGGCAATAAACACGCTTTATTGATCGCCTGTAGCAGATCTAAACTCAGTTTTCCTTCTTGTCGTCTTTCTTATCATCGTCCATCTTCTTTTCGAGTTTATCCAGCTGATCGGCTGCAAACTTTCTGCCGCCTACGCCGAATGCAACCGCAAATGCGATGCCGATAGCAGCCAGCACGATAACAAATGCTGCATTAACTATAGCTGCTGCGATTCCCAGCTGATTCAGAGCCATGAACACTGCTACAACAATGATAGCTGCTTTTGCATAAATGGTGTATTCTCTGAGTCCGCCCTTCTTCATAACCTTTTCTGCAGCAGATGCACAGAAGAATGCAGCTATGATGATAAGCACTGCTGCAAGCACATTAGGCATGTAAGCGATAAGTTTCTCGCCTATTCCGGAAAGAACCGAAAGCTTGAGCACATCTACGCCTTCAACTATGAAGAAGATATCCAGAACGATGGTAACGATAAGACCTACGGTCTTTGAAAGCACAAAGTTCTGAGCCTTCTCTCCTACCAGCTCTTTAACCTTTGCATCGGCGCCTGATGAAGCGATAAGGCGGCATACGATCTGGCCGGTAAACTTGCCGATAAGCGCGCCTATCCAGATAAGAACTATTGCTACCACTATCTGAGGTATAAAAGTGAATACTACAGAAAGCATTGCAACAGCAGGACCGGAAACAGCGGTGATGTTAAGAGCCTGAAGTGCTACGATCACCACGGGGATCATAATGAAAACATAAATGATATATGCAAGAGTTACAGAAAAACGTGAATTATTATCAGCCTGAATGCCGAATTTCTGCTGAAGTTCATCAACCTTAAGCTTAACGAACAGAGGGATAAGAAGTTCACGCACCAGCTTAGCTATTATAGAACCTGCGATAAGAACGATGACAGCCGCAAAGATGTTTGGAACATAACCCCATACCACATTAAGAAGCTGTGAAACAGGAGCTGCTATCGAGCTTACTCCAAGCGCACCGAAGATACCCGGAACAAAAAGCAGGAACACAAACAGATAAACAAACTTTCCGATGTATTCAATAATGCCTATGCCGGTATTTAACGGTGAAGCGCCCTGGACGCCGGGCTGAGCCATGTTAAGCTGAGCCAGCTTGGTCTTTTTAAGAAGTTTTACGACCAGATTCCTGACGATCGAAGCAATGACAAAAGCAAGAAGCAACAGCAATGCCGCTGCAAGAACTCCGCCGATACCATTGATGATCTTAGACAACAGTTGCGTTAAAAAATCAATTATACCCATTCTTCATACCTCCTTTTTTTGTTCTTTCACCCGAAAGAACCATGATAGTAAAAATATAACACGCTTCATGCCATTATGCAAGTCCAACAAATATCCCCAAAACCAGCCGGCTCTTTGTGTTATATTTTACTAAAAAGGAGTTATTCAGTTTTTATATTTCTGCTGAACAAAGAATTTCTCGAGAGTCTCAAGCAGTGTTTTCCTGTCAATGGACTTTAAAAGATAACCGGCCGGTTTAAGCGCCAGCACTTCCATGATTGATTCCTTATCGCTTTTTCCCGTAAGAAACATAACCGGTATGGTAGATAAGCTTACCTCTGAGCGAAGCATCTCAAGCACCTTGGAACCTTTTATCGTAGGCATTTCATAATCAAGCAATACCAGGTCAGCCTTGTTGGATGCCAGCCATGTAATAGCCTGCATACCCGAATTGGCCATGCTCACACGATAATTATCCTTAAGCCACTCTTTTATAAGCTTAAGATATGTGGGATCGTCGTCAACGATGAGTATCATCTTCTTGCGCTGTATCAGACTCTGTTCATCGATGAAGAGTCCTATCTTATCCATCATCACAGCCATATCGAAAGGTCTTTCAAATACTTCCTCGATCAGCTCTCTGGGTATTATCTTTTCAACTTCATCCAGTTCGTTTCTCCCGCCAAATACGATCAGCTCTTTTTCTTCTTCCAGCAGAAGATCTTTTATATAAACCAGCGCATCTCTTGATTCTCCTATAGAATCATCGGCATAAAGTATCATAAGCGTAACATCATCCTTGTTACTGCTTATCTCTTTCACCGTAAGCCCCGATTCTATAAAAGGGAAATAATTCTTTCCAAGCTGCATCTTTACGGTATTTACCATAAATGTCTCATCTCTCCTGATGAGCAACACGGGTTTTGCCATGACTATACCTCTGTTCCTTATCTTATTTATCTTTTAAAAGTCCGTCTATCTCTTCCCACTTAAATTCTTCGGTAAGATCACGCAGTTTTTGAAGCAGCTGCGCATCCTCTTTATCAATGCTGTATTCTTTGAGAGAATCCAGCACAAGTATCATGTTATCATAATCATACATCTTTGCAAAGTCTTTCATTGTTCCGTATGCATCTTTTAATTCGCTTTCCTTTATCTGCGGCTTTCCCTCTGCGGGGATATCATCCTGAGCGTCATCAGCGGCCAGCACAGCTCTCAGATGCGCGCACAGACTGCGGAAGCGTTCCAGCAGTGTATCAGTATCCGATAAAATTTTTTTGATGTCAAGTTCATTTCCGGCCTTTTCCAGATCTGCCGCCATTTTTGAAATAGCCGCGGCTCCTATAACCCTCGAAGAACTCTTAAGTGCATGCACCCTTATCGTATAATTCTCCCAGTCTTCATTCCTGTAGTATCCCGCGATCTCATCCGCTTTTGCCTCGTAAGCTTCACAATAGATCTGAAGCACGCTCTTATATCCGGCTGTCGATCCGCAGTTTTTGATCCCGGCTGCCGTATCCAGTTCTTTTAATTCAGAAAGCCACGGGTCTTCAATGCTCACAAAGCTTTCTCCCGTTTCTGTATCAGCCGCCGGTCCGGCAACCAGCACCTTTGACGGAGGAATATACTTCAAAAGCAGCTCTTCCAGTTTGGGACCTTCTACAGGTTTGATCATGTACTCGTCAAAACCTTCTCCCAGAAAGCGTTCTCTGGCTCCGCTTACGGCGTTGGCCGTCAGTGCGACCACAGGCGTTGCAGAATTGGGATAATCCCCCATCGCCTTCATTATATGCAGAGTCTCTATACCATCCATCTCCGGCATGCGGAAATCCAGCAGTATCACATCATATTGCTGGCTCTGTACCATTTCCAGGCACTCTTTTCCGCTCATCGCCGTATCGATCTGTACCTGAGTCTGCTTAAGCAGCTCTTTTATAACAAGATGATTTACGGGAGTATCATCCACAACAAGTATCCCGGCATCCGGTGCTCTGAATGATTCATGATAAGCGGCCCGCTCATGCGTATTACTGTTATATCTGCTCCTGAAATCTCCTATAGCATCATGCCTGACCACTCTCTGCGGAAGCAGTACCGTAAATGTGGAGCCTTCGCCGTAAGTCGATCTGCAGTCTATCTCACCATGCATGATCTGCAGCAGATTATAAGTTATAGCCAGCCCCAGTCCGCTGCCTTCAATATTTCTGTTTACATTCTCATCCTCAAACCTGTGGAATTTCAAGAAAAGCTTGTCGAGGTCATCTTCCCTGATCCCTATTCCCGTATCGGTAACAGAAATAAGAAGCTGCAGCGTATCCTTCTCTGACAGGCTGCCGTTTATATCAAGCGTAACGCTTCCCCGAAGGGTATATTTAACTGCATTATTCAGGATATTTACCATGATCTGACGCAGGCGCATGCCATCCCCGTACAGATTATCCGGCAGCTCGGGATTTATCTTAATATTAAAAGCCAGACCTTTTTCATCAGCTTTAACGCGTATCATATTTACCACGTCATTCACAACCGAGCTCAGATCATATTCGGCTTCGACTATCTCCATGCTGCCCGATTCTATCTTCGAGAAATCGAGTATATCATTTATAATTGATATCAGCGTGCGTCCCGCGCCCTCGATATTCTGCGCATAATCGCGTATCTGCATATTCTTTGTCTCACGCAGTATCATCTCATTCATGCCAAGTATGGCATTGATGGGCGTACGGATCTCATGCGACATATTTGCAAGGAAATTCGATTTGGCATCACTGGCCGCTTTAGCACGCTGTTCTTCCATCCTTGTCAGTTCTGTAACACGCAGTATGCCTAAAAGCTCATTCTTGCTGACCGGTCTCGAGAAATAAAATCCCTGAAGATAGTCAACTTCCAGTTCTTCGAGCAACGACAGCTGCTCCTGTGTTTCGACGCCTTCAACCAGGATCTTCAGCTTCATCTCGCGTATCATGCGTATAGTGTTTTCGAGGATCACGCGTCCCTTTATTTCATCTGTATTTCCGTTGATATCCACTTCCCATAGTATTGATTTATCTATCTTGACCACATCAAAATCAAGTGAAAATACAGAGCGTACATTCGAATAACCTATTCCGTAATCATCCAGTGACAGCAAAAAGCCCGATGCCTTCAGATCGTTCAGCACTTTGTCGAGCACGGCATAATCGCTTGCCGCTGCTGACTCTGTAACCTCAAAGTTTATGAACCTGGGATCAATGTCATATTTGCGCACAATACTGCGCACTCTTTCCACAAAGCCCGGCTGCAGACACTGCAGCACGGAAAGATTTATCTCTATACAGTCAAGCCCCATCTCGGTAGGTATGCCGCTCGAAAGGAAGAGGCAGACTTCCTCCAGAACATAGTCCCCAAGACTGTCTATAAGCCCGTTCTGTTCCGCTATGGGTATAAATTCATCAGGAGTGATATTGCCAATCCTGCTGTCCTTCAGACGCAGAAGCGCCTCTGCCGAATAAATGGACATGCCCTTTGTGCGATATACCGGCTGGTAATATACTTCAAAGCGTTTTTCTGCGAGTCCCCTGTGCAGAGCGCTTTCCACCTCAGCTCTTCTGACAAGATAGTCAAGCTCACTGCCCTTAAGCATATGATCTTTCTCACGCGCCGGAAGCGGTCCGTCACACATAAGCATCAGATCATCCCTGCGTTCAAAAACTTCACTTACATCTGCGCACATAACAACGCACTGAAGCATCAGCTTAGCTTCCTGGTACTCAAAGCTTTCATTGAAGCGTTCATAGATAAGAGCGCCCTTCTGCTCAGCAGTCTCGGTTGAACCTGCCTGTATCAGAATAAAAGAATCCGGGGTTGTTCTGTAAATATGCTGTCTGGGATGCACGGTCTTTAAATACGCAGAAACGAGATTGATCATTACATCGCTGTCGGTAGTGCCTATAAGCCTCTGAAGCGTATCGGCATTGGTTATCCTTACACAGATAGCATTAAAATCCTTAAGAAGTTTAAGCGATGTTTTCAGGTCAGCCAGCAGTGCCGCTCTGTTATATACTCCGGTAGACAGATCCATCCTGTCATCCTCATTTTCCACCAGCATCATCACGCCGGTGAGCCCTATCATTTCCGCAAAAAGCTCACTCCTTATGCTGGGGAATAGCAGCTGGATCAGTATGCCGGTCAGCGTAACCATCAAAAACAGTATGACAGTCCATTTCTTATTTCCGCTGATGAATTTCCAGTTCAGTATGATCATTGCAAGCACGAGAACAAAATAAAGGAAAGAGAGGGCATACATTATCATCTCGCCCCGGCCGCGGATGACCAGGCCGTTGTCGCCCACATCAAACACAAAGTGCGTGATGGGATTGGTAAGTCCCATAAGAAGGATCAAAACTGCAGGCACCATAAAGAAATGCTTTTTTATCTTCCTGCTGGCTTCGTCCATCTGAGCCGCCACACCGGAGCATACTATTACATAATAGAAGAATACAGCCCCCAGAAGCGGATGCGTTATAAAATACAGGAAATGCATCAGTCTGACAAAATCCGCCATAACAGCCGACTCCGTAAAATGAGGCGAAGCCATGATAACGCCCACTCCGGTCGCCGCATTGAATATGACTACCAGCACCGTATAGCAGAAGATCCTGTTCTGATCCTTATAAGTCCTGCCCTGGATCAAAGTCATCAGAAGAAGACACACGCCCAGGATGATCGTGACTATCATAATGCTGCTTTCATGTATCTGTGCTACTAAGATATCCGACATTCTTACCTCTTCTGTGCAATTTCTTTCATCTTCTCCGCCGGCAGCGGGCGTGAGAAATAGTATCCCTGCAGATAATCCACTTTCAGTTCTCTCAGCATATCTATCTGGGCGCTGTCTTCCACGCCCTCCGCGAGAATGCTCCGATCCAGTTCTTTGATCATTTTAATGGAGTTTTCAAGCACCACCCTGCCCGAATCGCTCTTGACCGCTTCCCACAAAATATTTCTGTCGATCTTCACCACATCAAAATCCAGAGTAAATATAGCTTCCACATTTGTATAACCCGATCCGAAATCTTCTATCAGGAAGCCGAATCCTTTTTCTTTTAATATGCTCATAAAATATTCGAGGACATCAAAATCCTGCTTGGTGACAGGCTTGGTTATCTCAAACATGATCATTGAAGGATCTATGCCGTATTCATCCGCCATAGTTATGATATGGGAGGCAAAATCAGGCGACATGCACTGCATAAAGGAAAGATTTATGCATACGCTGTTACATCCCAGCTTCTGCGGCGTTTGGCTTTTTATAAAAGCAAATACTTCTCCAAGAACGATATCTCCTATCTGTCTTATCTGTCCAGTTCTCTCTGCCAAAGGAATAAACTCTCCGGGCATAAGAGTCCCAAGCTTTTCATCATTTAGACGGACCAGAGCCTTTATGCCGGAAATGCTCAGATCATCCGTTTTATATATTCCCTGGTAATATATGGAGAAAGCACCGTTTTTAAAACCTCTGTTCATGGCGGCTTCCAGCTCATTTGTTCTGGTCAGATATTTCAGTTTATCGCCGTATACTATTCCCTTTCCTTCATACGGCGGCAGCGGACCGTCAACCATCAGCATTACATCTTCCACCGAAGCAAGATCTCCCGGCAGGGAAGCCCTTAGCATCTTTACCGCTATAGGGGTATCAACGCCTTCAAGATATACTCCGTCCAGAAAGCGGACATATATGCGTTCCGAAAGTCTTTCAGCCTCTTCACTTTCAATATCGGAAAGTATCATAAAAGCTGTGGTCGAAGCCCTGAATATCCTGTACCATTTACAATCCTTTATAAGGCATTCCGCTACGGAGCGCATTATAGGATCCACTCCGCTCTTCCCCGAAAGGCGCATCAGAATATCGTAGTTCGTAAGCCTTATCGTGATCACATGAAATCTGAGATCGAGCCTGAAGATATTTCCAAGCATCAGCCTTAATTCATTGCGGTTGTATACGCCGCATGCCGCGTCCATGCGGTCATCTTCATTCTCCATAGTGAGCATGATTCCAAGCATCGTCAATGCAATGGTCAGTATCTCAAACCGGGTATAATTCCATTTTAACTGTATGGCCATTCCCGCAAGCGCCACAGGGATAAACAGAAGCATCGAATACACGCGCCGGCGGCTGATGGCATATCTGTATTTTAAAAGATTCAGCGCTCCCGTAATGATATAGACCACAGAAAGACAAAAGGCCGCTATCATCCCGATCCCTCCGTGAACTGCCAGCTCTTCATCATGATAATACATCAGATGATGCAGGGGATTGCTGAGTAAAACCAGCTCGATCAGCACTTCCGGACCAAAGAACAGGATCTTAATACCGGGATTCATATTACGGTGCGATCCGTTTGCCCTGATTATATAATAACAAAGGAGCATGGGTATCAGCACACGGAAGCCGGTGCGTATATATTCCAATATATCCGACAGCAGCATAGCCGATACCCGGTTATCTACTGTAAAGCGCACTATCTCCTTTACGATCTCACAGCATGCGCAGATGATCGCAAAAATAAGCATCATTATAAAAACTCTGTTCCTGAAACGGTCATTACGCCTTTCTGCAAGGGTATAAACCAATACCAGAAGCAGAATGACCAGCGCCGCTATAAGGAATGCCGATTGGTTTAAAAAACTGTATATCATACGCGCTTCCCTATGTATAAAAAACCTTGCTCTCCGGCAGGTACTGCAGCAGTATTTCCGAAAGCTTATCCGCATCCACCGGCTTTTCAAGATAGTCTTCAAAACCGGCAGCCTTTTTTTCTTCTCTGATCCCCGGATATGCACTGGCAGTCATTGAGATCACGCTGACTCTTCGGCTGACCGCATCCTCGCTTTCCCTAAGCCTCCTTAAGGTCTCCTGCCCCGAAAGGCCTGCCATGCGCTCATCCATCAGTATCAGATCATAATACTTATCTTTTGCCATCTTAAGGCCCTCTTCACCGCTCATGGCTGAATCCACCTGCATTTTGCATTTCCTGATAAGCTCCCTGATAACAATATGATTAAGAGGAGTATCATCAACAAGCAGCAGCCTGACATCCGGTGCCATGAAATCCCTGCGGTCATCTGCTCCGCTGCGCAGCGTTTCAAGCTCTTCATCGCTGAAGGATTCAAAATGCTCGCTGCCGACTATTTTCTGCAATAAACGCACTGTAAAAGTTGTTCCCACTCCATATTCGCTCTCAACATCAATTTCACCCTGCATCATCTGCAGCAGATTATAACTGATAGCCAGTCCCAGCCCCGTCCCCTCAACGGTCTTATTCTTTTCCATATCAAGTCTCTGGAACATCTCAAAAAGACGGCTTTGATCCTCTGCCTTTATCCCTGTGCCTGTATCTTCCACTATGATCTTTACCAGAACTTCATCTTCTGAATACTGTTCACACTCCACTGCCAGCTGAACACTTCCTTCAGCAGTATATTTCACTGCATTATTCAGTATGTTCATTACTATCTGCTTGATGCGGAAGGCATCGCCGTATAGCTTTGCGGGCATATTCTCAGATATATAAACCTCAAAGGAAAGTTCCTTCTGGTCTATCTTTTTATATGCTTCCCTTATCACATCACTCAGCGCCGATTTTAGATCATATTCGGCTTCGACTATCTCCATTTCACCGGCTTCTATCTTTGAATAGTCAAGTATGTTATTTATCAATGAAAGAAGATTCTTCCCCGCAGTCTCTATCTCTTTTGCATAACGCCTGACACCTTCTTCATCACATTCGCGCAGTATCATCTCGTTCATGCCCAGTACAGCGTTTATGGGAGTCCTTATCTCATGAGACATATTGGCAAGGAAACTGGATTTGGCTTCGCTTGCGGCAATAGCCCTTCTCTCTTCCATGCGCGCCAGTTCTGTTACGCGCAGAATGCCCAATAATTCATTCTTTGTTATGGGACGCGATGAATAGTAGCCCTGCACATAATCAACATCAAGCTTCTTTAACAGCTCTATCTGTTCCTTTGTCTCAACGCCCTCACAGAGTATGCGTCTGTGCATCTGCCTTATCATACGGACACAGCTCTTTAACACTACCCTTCCCACGCTGCCATCGGTGGCACGGTTTAATATGCTCCTGTCGATCTTTATCACATCAAAATCAAGGGAATAAAGCGCTCTCATATCCGAAAAGCCCGTGCCGTAACTGTCCATGGAGAAACGGAAACCGTACGCTTTAAGCTCCTCTATCATGTTCTTTAAGAATGTATAATCTCCGGCTGCCGCAGACTCTTTGATCTCAAAGCTGATAAGGGAAGGCGAGATATCATACCCCAGAACAATATCCCTGACATATTGGGGGAAGCCGGGTCTCATGCATTGCAGTATCGAAAGGTTTATGCTTATGTACTCTATTCCCATTTCAACAGGCAGACCGCTTGATAAGAACAGACACGCCTCTTCAAGCACAAAACTGCCGATATCATCAATAATTCCGTCATGTTCGGCAATGGGAATAAACTCCGTCGGAGGTATATCACCCAGTTCGCTGTCGTGCAGACGTATCAGAGCTTCAGCGGAATGTATGGACAGATTTTCAAGAAAATATACAGGCTGATAATAGACTTCAAAATTATGCTCGGTAAAGGCGCGGCGCAGAGCCTTTTCCACCATGATGCTGCGCTTTAAACGCGCCAGCCCCGCCTCAGGCTCTATATATCCGGACATATCTGGCGGCAGCGGCGAATCCGTCATAAGGAATACTTCCTCTGCAGTAAGCAGATCTGTGGGATAACCCGCATGCATTACCAGCGCTTTGAATTTCATTTCAAGATCTTCATTCTTAAACGGACTTTCAAATCTTTCGCTGATCTTTTTGGCCATGCTTTCGGTTTCTTCACGGCTCATATTTATGCCTGCCAGCACAAAGCTCTGAGGGCTCATCCTGTATATATGATAATATGGCATGATCGTTTTCAGATAATCTGCGACTGAGCCCAGCAGACTCTCATAGCCGTAATTGCCCGCCATCTTTTCAAAAATCTCCTCATTGTTGACATGCACCACAGTGACAGAGAATTCCTGCTTCATGCCTATATAGTTTTTAAGGTCTGCCAGAAGCGCATTTCTGTTAAACAGACCGCTGGCAACATCCATTCGCTCCTCATCTTCCTCAATAAAGATCATTATGCACATAAGCGCCATGGATTCAAAAAAGATCTCCACCTGCAGGGAATTATCCAAAAACTGCAGCAGAATACCTGTTATGGAAAGCGCCAGTAAAAAACACAGTCCGTTACGCCGTTTGCGCGTAACAGACGACCATCTCAATATCAGATCTATAATGGATAAAACGAAGTAAACGGCGCCTATCAGATAATAGATTATGATAAAAGGACCGCGTATGTATTCCAGCTGTTCATTTATATAATATAGCTTATAATCAATGGGATTAACTGCCACCAGAAGTTCCATCAGCACAAAAGGCAGCATAAGCAGCGTAAAATGCCATTTATATTTGCGATGCAGATACACCGAACCGGTGATATAGATCATGTATACATAAAGCAGGGGAGCCAGAAGAGCATGTGAAAAGAAGTATATCGAGAGGAAAAAACTGCGAAGTTCGCGCACCCCTGACGGGAGACCGCCCCACAGCTCGGAGTACACTCCCGCTATGTCGGCAAGCGCGCTGATCATAACGCAAAACAGCATTGAGATATAGGTTTTGTTCCGCTTTCGTTTGGTTTTTCCACGGATATAAGTGTACACAACGGAAGACAGGCATATAAAGAAGCCCGCCAAATAGAATGATGATCGATAGAACAATGAAAGTTCCTTCAATACGCGCCTCCGTATGTATAAAGACCACTATTATATTATATCACAGATCAGAGACAAATACCATGAAAATCAGAATATGTCATTTCCTCGCGCTCACGCAGGGCTGCTTTGAGCCGCAGCATGTTTTCAGGGTCCGCAGCCATGATGCGCTCAAGGCTCTGCTTTGTTTCTTTAAGCAAAAGCGCATCGGTATATATATCCGCTATCTTGAAATAAGGCATACCTGACTGTCTAAGGCCAAAGAAATCTCCGGGGCCTCGCTGTTTAAGATCCTCTTCGGCGATCTTAAAACCGTCATTCGTTTCTTTAAGAACCGCAAGCCGCTCTTTTGTTTTTTTGCTGAGTTTTTCTTCTTCGCCTCCTGCCACAAAGATGCAATAAGACTGATATGAACCTCTGCCGACACGCCCCCTGAGCTGGTGAAGCTGCGACAAACCGAATCTTTCTGCATTCTCTACAACCATGACCGTAGCATTGGGTACATTAACCCCCACTTCCACCACAGTGGTCGAAACAAGGATATGCGTTTCGCCTTTTGCAAAACGTTCCATGATCTCATTCTTTTCCGCAGGCTTCATCTTTCCATGCAGCATTTCGATCTTTACTGAAGGCGGAAATTTCTTTTTGAGCCCCTCGCTGAGTTCGGTAACATTGCTAACATCTTCAAGCCCGCCTTCTTCAACCATCGGGCAGATGATATAAGCCTGCCGTCCCTCGCTTATGCGTTTATAAATAAACTGATATATCTTATCATGCTCATCTTCGCCCATAACGGCATTTTTTATAGGAAGACGGTTTGCGGGCAGTTCGTTGATCACCGAAACGTCCAGATCACCGTAAAGTATAAGCCCCAGGGTTCTGGGGATAGGCGTAGCACTCATCACAAGGATATGCGGCGCGCTGCCTTTAGCCGCCAGACTCATGCGCTGGCGCACTCCAAAGCGGTGCTGCTCATCCGTTATCATAAGGGCAAGGTCTTTTGCGATCACATCATCCTGTATAAGCGCATGCGTGCCTATCAGGAAATTATAATCGCCGTTTTCAATGCCCTTCCTGGCAGCTTTCTTTTCCGATGCCTTTAAAGATCCGCTTAAGAGCACAGGCTTTAAAGATAAGCCGTATTCCCTGCTCATGCGCAGCGCATCATCATAATGCTGTTTGGCAAGCACTTCCGTAGGCGCCATCAGAGCAGCCTGATGCCCCGCATCGCATACTGCAAGCGCGGCAGAAAAAGCCACTATCGTCTTTCCGCTGCCCACATCTCCCTGCAGCAGACGATTCATGCAATAACCGCTGTTCATATCCCTGAACACGTCAGCTACAGCGTTTTTCTGGGCATTTGTAAGTTCAAACGGAAGCTGTTTCTTCAGTTTTTCAAATGATCCTTCCGCATTCCTGCAGTCATAGCTGCTTTCTGCCTTTTCTTCCCCTTCCTTCAAAAACTCCATCTTTGCCAGGAAAAGGAAAAACTCATCAAAAGCCAGACGTCTTCTGGCTTCGTAAACCTCATCCATGTCTGCCGGCTTATGCATCCTGCGTATGGCTTCCGGTATGGATAAGAGTTTCCTGTCTTCTATAACATCACGCGGCAGATACTCTTTGATATCATCCGCTACTGCCAGCGCCTGCTCTATAGCCTTTCTGAGCGGAGCATCATTCAGCTTTTTAGTCAGCGGATAAACAGGCTTTAAACATCTAAGCCCTTCTTCATATTCTTCCCTGCTCATGATATGCGGCTGGGACAGAAATATCTGCATGCCCTTTCTTTTTGCAAAAACCCGCATTATCATCTCTCTCCCGTTGAAGATGCTCTTTTTGAGCCAGGGCATGTTAAAAACACTGACCCTTCCGCTGCCGCTTGCATCCGAAAAGAAAAACTGCAGCATGCTTTTGCCGTTTCTGTAGATGATAGTGGGATTTCCGTTTACACGCCCCGAAAGTGTAACATAACCGTCACCGTTTATACCGGCTATCGGTCTGATCTCATCAAGGGCCTCATAACGTCTGGGAAAATAGTGCAAAAGATCGTTCAAGTTAAAAAGACCGGCGGAGTAGAAAGCCTCCGCCGTCTTATCAGCTATACCTTTTAAAACTTTAATATCGTCAGTAAGCAGCATTATTCAACCGAAATTATATAGTAATATACGGGTTGTCCTCCTGCCTGTATATCAACTTCCAGCGCCGGATAACGTGCAGCGATCTTTCCGCGCACAGCATCTGCAGCATCTTCTTTAACATCAGCGCCAAAGTAGACCGTAACCAGTTCGGAAGAATCATCCACCATCTTATCCAGCATCCCCAGGATGACCTCATCGATCTCCCTGCCGTTCGACAGTATGCCTTTATCGCCTATGCCCATATAATCATCCTGATGGATCTCCACACCGTCTATAGATGTGTCACGAACAGCGTAAGTAACCTGACCGGTCTTTACAGCGCTTATCGCGTCATTCATGAGCTTGTCATTCTCTTCTACGCTCATATCAGGCACATATGCCACCAAAGCAGAAATGCCTTGAGGGATAGTCTTGGTAGGTATCACTATGATCTTCTTATCCTTTGTCATATCCCGCGCCTGATTTGCCGCAAGTATGATATTCTTATTATTGGGGAAGATATAGATCGTATCCGCATTGATAGCCGCTATGGCATTCAGCATATCTTCCGTGCTTGGATTCATGGTCTGACCACCTTCAATAAGATGATCAACGCCCAGATTCCTGAATACATCACTGAGACCGGCGCCTGCAGAAACTGCTATGAATCCGACAGCCTTTCTGGGCATATTGGCAGCAGCGGGCTTTTCGCTCACGGAAGTATCATCTTCCGCTTCGGTTGCGGGACGGCTGCGGTTAATGACACGGACATCCAAAAGCTCGCCAAACTTAATAGCTTTCTGTAATACCATGCCGGGATCGTTTGTATTAACACTTACATTTACTATGCTGTCATCTACAGCCAGAGCCACTTCATCTCCGACGCTCTCAAGGAATTTACGTACTTCCTGCTCGCGCTGCAGATGGAAAGTCTTCTCAAGCTTAACAGAAAGGCTGGTATGATAAAGATAACGGAATTCAGGTTTCTTTTCTTCCTGATTATTGAACAGCCTGACTTCTCCGGCGCTCTGTGACGTCTCCTCATCAAGGGTAAAAGGAATGCCTTTGCCCAGAAGGCCGTCATAAAAGCCCTCAAGCACAGCAACAAGGCCGGCGCCACCCGAATCAACAACGCCCGCTTCCTTCAGAACAGGAAGCATCTCAGGGGTTTTGTCGAGAACTTCTTTCGCATATGCTATCACTTCTTTGAGCAAAACCTCTATGTCTTCCTCACCGCGCTCAAAAACCTCATTGGTCTTAACCGCTACAGCTTTTGCTACTGTAAGTATCGTACCTTCCTTAGGCTGCATGACCGCCTTGTAAGCAGA
Source organism: uncultured Lachnospiraceae bacterium (assembly GCA_946612125.1). GTDB lineage: Bacteria > Bacillota > Clostridia > Lachnospirales > Lachnospiraceae > NK4A136. The sequence goes on from CAMOEK010000004.1 coordinate 38,107, forward strand.
TTCAACAGCTTTATCGCAGCCCGCGCTGATAACTGCCACATCGATGGTATCGCAGGTTTTAACAACCTTTGTAAAACCACGGAACAGCTGGCTTAATATAACGCCGGAATTTCCTCTTGCTCCTCGCAGTGAACCGGATGATATGCTCTTGCATAATGTAGCCATATCCGGCTCTTCCAATGAATATACATCCTTTGCCGCCGACATGATGGTAAGGGTCATATTGGTACCCGTATCACCGTCCGGAACCGGGAATACATTTAACTCATTAATATGATCCCTGTTGGCCTCCAGTTTTTTAGCGCCGGCAAGGAACATTTGTGCGATGATCTTAGCATCAAGACTCTTCGCTGCCACTTCACTATCCTCCTGTTAATCGATCACTCTGACACCCTCAACGAAAATATTGATCTTCTCAACTTCCATACCGGTGTAACTCTCAAGCTTATACTTTACATTGCTTATGAGGTTCTCTGTCACAGCCATTATGCTTACGCCATAAGCTATGATGATATGAAAATCAAGGATCAGTTTTCCGCCGGAGTTCTTCACGGAAATGCCATGATTAACGCTTTCCTTTTTCAGTATACGTACCAGGCCTTCCCTGGGATTAACACTGGCCATGCCTACGATGCCAAAGCATTCGTTTGCTACAGTGCCTGCGTACTGCGCTATAACATTTTTGTCGATCTGAATACTACCCAGATGAGTATCAACAGAATTATTCATAGCCGCCCTCCTGATCTTTTATTAAAACGCTTTATGTATTATATATGAAAGCTCTCATAAACGCAAGAAAACCACCCTCAAAAAAGGTGGCTTTTTTTGCATCAGATAAGGAATATAACACCCATTATGCGCGTTCTACAGCGCCGGACTTAAGACAGGTGGTACATACATGCAGCCTCTTGGGTGTACCGCCAACCTTGCACTTAACGTTCTTTATATTCGCATTCCACACATGATTAGATCTTCTGTGAGAGTGGCTTACGTTATTACCGAAATGAGCTCCCTTTCCGCAAATATCACATCTTGCCATCTTAAAACACCTCCTTTTGCAATAAAAATATTACGTAAAAAACCCGCAACGCCCATATATTACCAGATTCGGATATAAAATGCAAGCATTTTTTTCAGCTTCCCGAACGCGCAAAGGCGAAACGGCTCTTTAACTCCTCATACTCCTCATTTATCTTGATCAGCATCTCCTGATCCCCGCATATGTTATCGGGATGATATATCTTCATAAGCTCCTTATAACGCTTCTTAAGGGCTACCATATTATCTACTCCGCGGAAGAAAAGCCCGGTGGCATATACTTCTTTCCTGGCAGCCGCATTCGCCCTGCGCAGGCGTATCTTCTCCTGCTCTACCTGTTTGTATTCTTCCTTGAGCTTGGCGCGGTCCTCATCAAATAAAGAATAGGATCTCTGGATTATCTTTTGCTTTTTATCCAGCATGCGCTCATCATCCTTAAGACGTTTGCGCTCATATTCAACAGATTCGCGAAGCTGGTTCATCTCAATGGAAAGCTGTCTCTTTTCACGCTGAAGCTGTTTGCGCTCACTTGCCAGTGCAAGCCTTTCACGATGAAGTTCGTCAAGATCCGCCTCTATCTGCGCGCGTTCAGCCTGAATGCGCACATTTTCCCTGAAGAGCTGATGTCTTATATCCTCAAGCTCCCCGGGATCACTGATATTATCCAGCTTTTCTTCAAATCTGTTCATAAATTATAATGCTCAATCCTTTTTATCAAAAGACGTCGATTCGGACACATCTTCTCCTTCGGGAAATGCGGCTTTGTTAACCTCTTCCGGATCTGCATCCACTGCCTTGCGCGCTTTAAACTTATCGATCAGCTCAGGGATAAGATCCGCGATCTTTGATACATTGCTGGTCTCCTTAACGCTTATCATCCTGGCGTGGCCGTCCTGAAGCACCAGTACCGCAGAGGGCGAAAGCTTTGCGTTCATACCGCCCAGGCCGCTGTCTTTCTTGCTCCCGTTTGCCTTAATGCCTGCGCCTGCCGCAACTCCAAAGGATACATCTACCAGAGGGATTATGGTGGCATCGCCCACCTTTACGGCTTCCCCTATCACGGTCTTCGATCCTACCAGATGTTCCATGTTTTTGATCAGGGAATCCATAACGTTTGAGATATTATTCTCAGCCATTTTTCTTCTTCTCCTCCACTTCTTCTCTCTTTAATCTCTTTATAAAAGCTTTGACTTTCTTATTCAGGATGATCGCAAGTCCGTGCCATGCAAGAGGCGTTAACAGAACCCTGCCCTTAAGCGTGGCATCAAGATCGAAGTATTTATCATCCTGATATGCATTGACAAGCACCTCGCCGCGCTTACCGCGGATCAGCTCGATCAGCGGCAATGCATATACTTCGTATTCATAAACTTTTGCCACCGCAGCCGGATCATCATCCGCGATATTAAGCTCACAGTCAAAGCGTGTAGGCCTTACAGCCTTTAGTATGCCGATAAAGTGTTTTTTGACATGCTCGTATACCCATTCCGCGCCTTCACTGCCAAGAAGTCTGTGATAATACTCAATGGTTTCGAAGATATCCGTCACCTTTTGCCTGACGGCCTCCAGTTTATCGAATACGACTTCCGCGCCTTGTTCTATCAGATCCGGCAGAGTATCAAACATATCCTCCGCTTTGTCAAAAACTTCTTCCAGCCATTGCAGAAAAGGCTTTTTCTTCTTTTCCTTATCTTTCTTATCGCCCCAATCCGCCGTGGTTTCTTCATTTTTATCTTCGGTCTTTTCCTGCGATACCTCTTCTGCCTGCTTATCATTCAGGGGCTTATCATCTTCCGAAGAAGCTTCTGCCGTTTTATCATAAACGGTTTCCACATCTTCTTCCTTAAGCGGCTTTTTCTTTTTTCTGCGTTTTTCTTCGGTTTCTGAACTCTTTTGATCCTTCAGGCGCTGTTTTTCCTCTTTCAGCTTCTTTTTCTCAGCCTTTTTCTTCTTATCATAAAAACAGATGCCCAGGATCTTGAGTCTTAAATTAAGCCCGTTTGTATCGTAAGTCAGCAATACAACAACAAAATGCAAAAGCCAGGTTACTTTAACAAATGCGCTGATGCCTTCCTTTTTTTCACCATGAACCCTGTATCTGTACGGAACCAGCATGACCAAAAGGAATACAAGCAGCAAAAAAGCCAGGATGCACAGCAGCACTATTCCGATGATTTTTAATACGCTTAAGAATATCCCCATCTTCAGGCTCCCTTATGCTCCATAGCATAGTAGGCCAGATAGAGCAGCGCCTTATCGTAATCCTCTGCAATGCCCAGTATATGAACATCCCTTTCTCTGTAATAACGCTGTTTCAGATCACTGCTTTTCATGGACTCCGCGCTCCCGCAGGGGCTTTGACAGATCACATAAATATCGGGTACTATCTCTCCCCTCATAAAGGCTTCGCAGATCCTCATCTTCTTCTCTTTAAGAGCGCTGCTTACGTACAGGCCCGGATCAAAGGTAAACATAAGCCTCACCCATTCCATAAACGTGCGCGGTAGAGTCGCTGATAATCTTCGTAGGCCTCTTCCAATATCTGCTTTTCATTTGCGAATTTCAGCAGGTGGTAAGCCTCATGGTATTTATAATAACCCGAATCACAGAAAAACTCTTCTCTCTGCGGCCTTGAATAATAACTGCCGGATTTCATGAGATACCAGTGAACTTCTTTCGACACGACATCTTCCGGAACGTTAAAACTGTAATCGCTCTTACCTATATACTTTACGATCTTTGCCTTAACCCCGGTTTCTTCCGCCACTTCTCTCAACGCCGTCTGCGGATACTCCTCCCCTTTCTCTACCGTTCCTTTAGGGAGAACCCAGCCCTCATATCTGTTTCTGTAATTCTTATACAGCAAGAGTATCTTGCCACGAAAGATCACCACACCACCGCAGCTGACAGCTTCTATCATACTGTAGTCCTCCTGTGGTTGTGCACAATTGTGAATAGTATAGCTTATTTTGGGGATTTATGCAATAAAAAAACAAGACGGCCTTAAGATTCTTTTGCCTTTTTGATAATGATATCCA
>CAMOEK010000005.1:0-40648 GCA_946612125.1 uncultured Lachnospiraceae bacterium
GCTGCCAGCACGCTGAGTCCCATGTCCGGGATGCATCCGATCAGCAGCAGAATACTCATGATCAGGCTCAGCATACGGGTTCTTGTTTTCATTTTGTGCATTTGATTTCCTCCTTTTGATTGTTTTGATATAAGTGTCCCTTTAGATATAAAAAGTTATCACAATAAGGAAACTTCAATATAATATTATCGTATGCAGACTTGTAATTCTACCAAGCATAGTTTCCATCAGCGCACTTTAAAAGTGCGATTTTGCGCAAGACAGTAGCTATAAAATTGTTGACATTTTGTAGCTTTATGATATCATAATGATATCAGATAAAAAACCGGGGTACAACAGTACCCCACCATCAAACGGAGGTAAAGGTTATGAGAACAAATGTACAGGAAAAGATCCTAAGCGGACACAAGATCGGCGGACTGGTATTGTTTCTGGTGATCGCACTTTATATCCTGGCAATACCAGGCGTTGCATTCGGAGCAGCAAGCGGAATGGGGATCATATCAGTCATCAGTGTATTATGGTTATGTCTGGGCTGGATCCTGCTTTGCGGACTTAAGGTCTTAAAACCCAATGAGGCACTGGTACTTACCCTCTTCGGTAAGTATGTAGGCACACTTAAGGGCGACGGATTCTTCTGGGTAAACCCTTTCTGCACCGCATTTAACCCTGCATCGGGCACCAAGCTGGGACAGAGCGGCGACGTAGCAATGAACAACAGCATCGTATCTTTGACTACAGCGGGAACAGCAGCAAATGCAGAGGCATACAACAAGAAGATCTCACTTAAGGTGATGACTCTTTCAAACAGCCGTCAGAAAGTAAACGATGTACTTGGTAATCCCGTAGAAGTAGCAGTAGCCGTAATGTGGAGAGTGGTAGATACCGCAAAGGCGGTATTCGAGGTTGACAACTTCAAAGAGTATCTTTCACTTCAGTGTGATACCGCAGTGCGTAACGTGGTCAAGATTTATCCTTATGATGTTACAGATAATGTAGACACCACCGGTGACGGCATATCCGATGACGGAAGCCTTCGCGGATCTACAGAAGTGGTAGCAAACAGGATCAAGGAAGAGATCCAGAGCAAGGTCGTAAGTGCAGGTCTTGAGATAGTAGACGCAAGGATCACTTATCTGGCATACGCTCCCGAGATCGCAGCAGCAATGCTCCAGAGACAGCAGGCATCCGCAGTAGTAGATGCAAGAAAGCTGATCGTTGACGGCGCGGTAGGAATGGTAGAGCTTGCGCTTGAGCGTCTTAACGAAAGGAATACCGTACAGCTTGATGAGGAAAGAAAGGCTGCAATGGTATCCAACCTGCTGGTAGTGCTTTGCGGCAATCATGACGCGCAGCCGGTTGTTAACTCAGGGAGTCTGTACTGATGGCGGAAAAAAAACAGGTTCCTCTGCGCCTGTCAGAACAGCTGTATAATGCGATTGCCGCCTGGGCGGAGGATGATTTCAGATCCGTTAACGGGCAGATAGAATACCTGTTGACGGAGTGCGTGAAACAAAGAAAAAAGGACGGCAAGTATGTTGGTAAGGATATAGACGTGCCGCTTGATGTAAAGATTGATTGAAAAGGGCCGCGGGGACGGAACATACAGTTTCGCCCCGCGGTTTTTTTGACTTATGTAATAATGTATTGTATCATGCAGTAAGGTGGTTATAACAAAAAACGGAGGATCAGGATCATGACAAATGAAGAGCTGAAGAAATTCTATTTCGGGGCATATCGTTTTGAAGAAACAGAGGATGGCTGGCTGCAGTCTTTCCAGTATACAAAGGCACAGGAGGAGTATTTTAAGGGGGCCTTTGATTTCTGGTATGAAAGGTGTACGGCTTCAACATCAAAGACGATAGAGATGATCACGGAAGCGACAAAAGTTTCATTTGATTACAGGATCGTCTGGATGGGATCGCCGGATTCCTTTGAACTTATGATAGACGGACTGATAAAAAAGATCGTATATGTTAAGGATCTTGAGAAAGAAGGCAAGATAGAATGGGAGCTTCCCGAAGGGAAAAAGTCCGTGGTTATCTATCTTCCTGCGGATGCTACAGTACATATCAAAAATTTTGAGATAGATGCTGCAGCTCAGAAACCGGAGAAAAATGAAAAAGTACTGTGGCTGGGAGATTCGATAACACAGGGCTTTGGCCCGCTCCGTTCCGGACAGACCTATGTCTGTGTTGCGAACAGGATACTGAATTATGACATTATAAACCAGGGGATAGGCGGTTATGTATATGATAAAAAATCGCTGATGAAGATGGAAGGATATAAGCCGGACAAGATAATCGTCGCGCTGGGAACCAATCAGTACGGCTGTGAGACTATGAAAGATGTTGAAGAATACTACGAGACTCTGACAGGCATATACGGAAATGAGATACCGATCCTTTGCATATCACCGGTATGGCGCGGTGATCATCCCGAGGAGTATGAGGTATTTGAGCGTTTTTGCGAAAATGTTAAGAAGATCGCCGGAAGCTATAAGAATGTTAAAGTTGCAGACGGTTTGAAAATGATACCGCATTTAAGCGAATACTATCTGGATGGTCTTCATCCCAATTGTCTGGGAACGGAGAATTACGGAAGAAATCTTGTGGAAGAGATCCGCAGCCTGGGATTTTAAATCCCGGGACCGGCTGCGGATAAAGTTCTTTTAATGTGACAGTGCTTTTGATCACCAGTCTGAATCCCAGTCCGAACCGCTGTCCCAGTCCCAGTCGGATCCGGAATCCCATGAATCCCAGCTGTCGTCGTCGCTGTCCCAGGAGCTGTCGCTGTCCCAGGAGCTGTCGCTGTCATAGGAAGGCTCGACATAATAACTCGAATCGCTGAAATCATACCCGCCGTAATCGCTGCTGTAATAAGATGAATCATAGTAATTGTTTATGTCATCTACAGGCCTTTCGGCGGGCATCCAGTCATCATAGTCGTCATCATACATATACCAGCTTCCGCTCTGGTTGTAATAATGATTTCCGCCATATGTGTAATAACCGTCTCCGGGTATGGAAGCAGCGGCTACGATGAAAAGCAGTATAGCGCCGATGATGATGGCTGTGGTGATAAGACGTTTCAGTTTGTTTTTTTTCTGCACTTTCGGATCGGGAGTGCGCCGGCGGTAGGGAGTGTTGGAAGGCGCGTTTACGCGTGAAGTATTGGCGGCTTTGTGACTCGCGTACTCTGAGCGCAGCTTTTGATAGATCTCATTTACGGCGTAGGCCTCGTCTTTACCGCTGTAACGTACTGCGCGGCTGCCGTCGGATTTGTTTTTATAGACCACAACATTTTCGCCGTCACGGTAGATACCGAAAGCTTTGGGACCCTTATAGTTTTCACCGATATAAAAATGCATCTGTGCCACAGGCACATGATTGTCACGGCAATATGCTTTAAGCTCTTCTATAGTCTTTGGGATCTGATTGGAAACCCTCCGGATGTTTTTGTTTGTTGCGCCGCAATGGGGGCAGCTTTCCAGCTGATCATCATAAAAACCATCACAATAATCGCATTTTGTATCCATAGAAACCTCCCTGCTGTCATAAGCAGCATATTTCCTGATGATATATGCGCCGGGCATTTTACGAATACGGTCTGTATAAGTCCATATCAGATCCGCAGGATAAATGTTATCATAAAATAAGGAAAAAATAAATACGTGCGGACATTTATCTGCGGCAACGGTAAATATGTATAATGACATTGCAAAAAGCGCAGAAATCCATTAAAATATAAGAGTTGATTTTGCGACAGGCTGTTTTCCGGCCGGTCGCCTGCAATTAAAGGATTTAGGAGGACGTATTGTGAAAGTAGCAGTTATAGGCACCGGATATGTGGGACTTGTGACCGGCACCTGTTTTTCCGACATGGGAAATGAGGTGTGGTGTGTAGATGTGGATGAGAAGAAGATAGAGAGGCTTAAGGCAGGAGAGATACCGATCTATGAACCCGGTCTTTCGGAGATGGTGCTTAAGAATCACGAAAAAGGCGCTTTAAACTTCACGACCGATATAAAAGAAGCGCTGGAACGCTGCAATATCTGCTTTATCGCAGTAGGCACTCCGATGGGTGAAGACGGAAGCGCCGATCTGCAGTATGTGCTCGCAGTTGCCAAGAGCATAGGCGAGAACATGATACATCATATGTATGTGATCGATAAGTCTACAGTGCCTGTTGGCACGGCGGAGAAAGTCAGATCCTGCATTCAGGCTGAGCTTGATAAGAGGGGCTCCGATCTTACATTTGATGTGATAAGCAATCCGGAATTTCTTAAGGAAGGTACGGCGGTGAATGACTGCATGCGTCCCGACCGCATTGTAATAGGCGTGGATAATGAAGAAGCTGCCGAGACGATGAGGGAGCTGTACCGTCACTATGTACTGAACACCGACAATTTTATCATAATGGATATAGCCAGCGCGGAGATGACCAAATATGCGGCCAACAGCATGCTGGCAACCAAGATAAGCTTTATGAACGAGATATCCCGCATCTGTGAAGCGGTAGGAGCCGATGTTAACAAGGTCCGTAAGGGAATAGGCAGCGACAAGCGCATAGGATATTCCTTTATCTATCCGGGCTGCGGTTACGGCGGAAGCTGCTTCCCCAAGGATGTTAAGGCACTGGTGCGCACTGCGGCGGAAAACGGCTATGAAGCTCAGCTGCTGAGCGCAGTGGAAGATGTGAACTACATGCAGAAGCATGTGCTCACTACCAAGGTAAAGGAACACTTTGGTCAGGATCTGAGCGGCAGGACCTTTGCGGTATGGGGACTGGCGTTCAAGCCTGATACGGACGATATGAGAGAAGCTTCGGCGATCACGCTGATCAATGATCTGACTTCGGCCGGCGCCAAGGTGCAGGCTTATGATCCCAAGGCTATGGAAGAGGCAAAGAAATGCTATCTTAAGGGAAATGAAGCAGTCAGCTATGTTGAAGGCAAGTACGATGCTCTTAAGGGCGCGGACGCGCTGATACTGGTAACGGAGTGGAAAGAGTTCAGAAGTCCCGATTTTGAAGAGATAAAGAAAGCCCTTAAAACGCCGGTTATTTTTGACGGACGAAACATATACGGCAGCAAGGTAGCCAACAAATACGGTTTTGATTACTATCAGATAGGCGTCAGGGTCAGCAGGGCAGATGCTTGAAAATTATGATAATATATGAGATAATATTTATTGGGTCTTTATAAACATTAATCCGGCTCGGGCCGGACATAACGAAAGGAGAAAGATATGGGACTTATTAAGGCAGCAATGGGAGCGATAGGGGGGACACTTGCAGATCAGTGGAAGGAGTATTTCTACTGCCCGGCTATAGATCCCCAGTATCTCCTGGTAGAAGGTCAGAAGAAGGTTAACGGCAGATCTTCAAACACAAAGGGCGAAGAGAATGTCATCACTAATGGTTCGATAATCGCAGTTGCAGACGGACAGTGCATGATCATCGTTGACCAGGGTAAGATCGTTGAAGTCAGCGCAGAACCCGGCGCTTTCCAGTATGATAATTCATCTTCACCCAGCGTTTTCGCAGGTGGTCTGGGACAGGGCTTTGTTAACAGCATGAAGGACGCATGGGAAAGATTTTCCTTCGGCGGTATTGCAGCCCGCACCCAGAAGGTTTACTACTTCAATCTGTTGGAGATAACAGACAACAAGTTCGGTACGGCTCAGCCTATCGAATTCCGTATTGTGGACAGCAAGGTTGGTCTGGATATGGACACAAGCCTTCGCGTACATGGTACATATTCATACAAGATCACAGATCCTCTTGCATTTTATACCAATGTTTGCGGTAACAGAGAGGGCGCATATCCCAGATCGAGTCTGGATGGCATGCTGAAGGCAGAGTTCGCAGCAGCAATGCAGAGCGTATTCCCTACCCTTTCAGATCTGGAGCTTCGTCCTAACCAGATCCCTTCACATGTTGATGAGATCACCGAGAGAATGAATGCAAAGCTCACCGATAAGTGGAGCAAGGGAAGAGGTATTTCCATCGCATCACTGGCTATCGAGAGCGTTACCATTCCCGAAGAGGACAAGAAGGCTCTGCAGGATTTCCAGAAGACCGCAGTTCTCAAGAATGCAGATATGCTCAATGCATCCAGCGCAGCTGCATACAATCAGGCACTTCAGAATGCAGCAAGCAATCCCAACGGCGCTATGATGGGCTTCATGGGTATGAACATGATGCAGGGTACCGCAGGCGCTATGGGTATGGCTCCTCAGAACTTCGTACAGAATGCACAGGCTATGCAGCAGCAGGCAGCACCCGCTCCTGCGCCCGCAGCAGCTCCGGCAGCAGCACCTGCTCCCGCTGCAGCAGCAGGCTGGAAGTGCGCTAAATGCGGCGCTGAAGGCAATACAGGCAAGTTCTGCGCAGAGTGTGGTGAGCCGAAGCCCGCTGAAGCTGAAGGCTGGACCTGCGAATGCGGCGCAGTAAACAAGGGTAAGTTCTGTGCAGAGTGCGGCAAGCCGAAGCCGGCCGGAGCTCCTCTTTACAAGTGTGACAAGTGTGGCTGGGAGCCTGAAGATCCTAAGAATCCGCCTAAGTTCTGCCCTCAGTGCGGCGATCCTTTCGGCGATGAGGATAAAGTAGGCTGATAAGTTCCTGCTGAAGCAGTAAAGTATTAGATGTCCGATGAGTTATATTGTATTTGATCTTGAATGGAATCAGCCTCAGGACGGCAAACCGACGGAGGCGCGCAAGCTTGCATTTGAGATCATAGAGATAGGCGCAGTTAAGCTGAATGAACGCTTCAATATAATTGATAAGTACGATCAGCTTATACGGCCGCAGGTTTATCATGAGATAAACTGGAGAATTAAAAAGATGCTGGACCTTAAGAGGGGAGAGCTGTCCACCGGACGGCTCTTCCCTCGGGCTGCATCAGAGTTCCTTGAATGGTGTGGCGAGGATCCGGTCTGGTGTACCTGGGGCAGTCAGGATCTTTCTGAACTGCGCAGGAATATGAAATTCTACGGCATGTCGGAAATGGCCGGTGATGATCCCATACCTTATATTAATGTACAGAGGCTGTATGGCCTGCATATAGGAAATACAGCGCAGAGCAAGGCGCTGGAGACAGCCGTGGATGAGCTTCAACTCCCTAAAAATGTTCCGTTTCACAGAGCATATGCAGATGCATATTATACTGCCAAGGTGTTGGCGTGCCTGCCGGACGAGATCAGAAACGGTAACATAAGCTATGACAAGCCGGCGCCGCCTAAAGAACACAAGCAGGGTAAAGGGGGAAGACACGCGATCCGACGGCGGGTGAGGAATAATAAGAGTGAGTTATGAGGCTGCCTTTTCGATTGCGACGGTACTGCTTTCCGCACAGATCGTAGCCAACTTCATCAGATTTAACAGAGTTTCCAACGCGCAGAGCAAGCTTTTTGTTGCTCTCGTGCTGGATAATGCTATAACTGCGCTTACATCTATCATTAAGTGGGTTTCGTTTTCATTTTTGGACACAACACCGCTATACCTGATAGAAACGTGCAGTTATCTTTATTTTATAACGCATTTTCTCGTAGTCTTTTTGATGTTCTTTTATCTGTTCAGCACTATTAAAACGCTAAAAGAGCTGGTAGTCTGGCTAAGAGTGCTGATCATCGGGCCGGCAGTACTGATATTGCTGGCTATATTAATAAATCCCGTTACGCATTTTATATTTTATCATTCTTCGGACGGCGTCTATCATCGTTCTGTGGGGATAATCATCATATATCTGGGATTTGTTTATTATATAGGGCTGATCCTTTTTGCACTTTTGTTTTATCGCAGAAGTTTTTCGGCAAGGCGCAGAAATATTATTCTGATAGTATTGGCTATGGGCATAGCATCCACGATGATACAGCTGTTTTTCATTGAATTGGTTGTTGAATGCGTTACCGAAGCGGTATGCGCGCTGATACTCTTCCTTTTTATCCAGAATCCTTCGGAAAGACTGGATCCGGATCTGGATGTTTTATCAAATGCTGCATTCCTGGATCGAATGAAATACAATCTGATCTCCAGGAAGCGTTTTGATATGATAGAGGTGATACTGCCTGAGATAGGTGAATACGAAAATGCCGGAGGACAGGAGTCAATGACGATGCTGCTTAAGTCCGTGACATTTTTCCTGTCTACACTGGCTGAGAATATGAATATATACCGCATAGATAAGGGTATCTTTGCGTTGGAGATAATAACACCGCATACAGGGGAAGTGAGCAAGGTGATCAAAAACATACAGGATCGTTTCAATAAGCCCTGGGGTGAGGATGCCGTGATGCAGAGTGTAAGGATGCTGCACATTTCGCTTCCTACGGAGATGCAGGATGATATGCTGATGCAGGGCGTGATGAACCGCTTTGCCCAAATGCCGCACGAGATCAGACTGATGACCACTTCTGATTTTGACCTTGAATCCATCAGGCGCAACAGGGAGATCAACGGGGCGCTTATAAGAGCGATGGAGAAGAATAATTTTGAGATGCGCTACACCCCGGTATATTCCCAGGCTCTGGAACGAGTGGTTGCGGCAGAAGTAGCCCTCAGGTTTTTTGATGAAGAACTGGGATATGTATATGACGATGAGCTTTTCCGTTTTGCACAGCAGAGCGGCCATGTCATGCAGCTGGGAGAGCTTATATTCGAACGAACCTGCAGCCTTATTAAAGAACAGGAACTTGATAAACAGGGCTTGTCTTTCCTGGGAGTGCGCCTGCATCCGTCCATGTGTCTTCAGTACCACATAATGGAACGGTTTAAGGACATAATGGATAAATATGAACTGGATCCCAGGATGATCTGCCTGATGCTCTCCGAATATACGGTATCTACGGCCGGTAACGATTTTAAGGAGAGCGTTGCGAAACTTGAAAAAACGGGAGTGCGCATCTGTCTTGAGGATTACGGCAGCGGTTTTACCAGCATTACTTCGATCTTTGAGATGCCTTTTTCCGTGCTTAAGATAAACCAGTCGGTGATAAAAGCGGCCATGGGAAATGAAAAAGCCAGGATAACCATGGACTGCACGCTTACCATGGCAAGGGAACTGGATATGATGACCATGGTGGAAGGCATTGATGATAAAGAATACTTTGACATGATAGAGAATATGGCCTGTGACCTGGCTAAGGGTAATTATTTCTATGAGCAGCTTGTTGAGGAGGAATTCCTGCAGGTGATCCATATGAAAGCGGCGAAGGGAGGTGAGGACGAATGAGCCTGAGCCTGAACTTCGATTTTGTCGGCATGGCAGTAATACTGGTGCTGCTGATATATTTTCAGAGCAAGCGCAGTTCCGTTATAGCCAGTTACAGGATGTTCTATGTCGTTCTCATTGATCTGATGTTTATAGGGATCATGGATCTGGTATGCGTGATATGTCTTAAGAATCCCGAGATGACATCGCGTTTTGTTATAAGCTGTATAAATGCATTCAATGTATTTGTAAAGATATTCCTTTTGATCGTATACACGGTATATGTGCTCTGTGTGGCAACCATAGATACAAAACCGCCAAGACACTGGCTGAATCTGATATATACGCCGGGTCTGATACAGATGCTTCTGGTGGCCACCCTCGTTTTAAGGGGCTATTTCATGGGTGAACCACCTGATTCCTTTATGTTTAATCCGGTATTGCAGATAGTACTGATAGCCGGCGTGCTGTATGAAGTGACCATCATTATCATCATAGGTATACGATACGGTAAAGTTCTGGGTCTGAAAAAGAATATTCATGCTATAACGGCAGGTATTTTCATATCCATAGGCATGATCTTCCAGTTTGGAAAACCCGATTATTTTATAGTGGTATTTTTTGGCGCTCTGGTAATGACGGATCTGCTTATGAGCGTGCAGAAACCGGAGGAGATCTTTGCGGGCAGCAATGCAATGAAGAAAAAATTCCTTTACGGTTCTGCGGAGATGGATTTTGACAGGGGAAAAAGCTTTGGCATGATCTTTATCAAAATACTGGATCATGCCGTGCTTGTGGATTCTCTTGGAAAGGAAGATACGGAAGCTATATTAAAACATGTTACCGCCTTTATGACAGACATAAAGCGCAACGCTCTGGTATTTCAGCTGGACAGTGATCTGATGGCTGTTAAGTATCAGTCGCAGGGCAAGGAAGAAGAAGACAGCCTGTTTGAGGAAGTGAAGGCAAGATTTAAGGAGCCCTGGCACAGCGGATTTATGGAAACTATGCTTTCTGCAGGCTTCCTGCGCTTAAGCTGTCCTGCCGATGTTAACAATATGGAAAGCTTTGCGCATATTATGGGAAATATGAATCTGATACAGCTTCAGCCCGGTGAGGAATATCCCATAGAAAAGCTTCTGGGAGATGATAAGGAACAGCAGATGCTGAAGGCTATACGGCGCGCGCTGGATGAGAACAGCTTCCAGGTTTATTATCAGCCTATCTATTCCACGCATGAGAAGAAGGTGATAGCGGCCGAGGCGCTGATACGTCTTTTTGATCCCGAATTCGGTTATATACCTCCCGAGCCCATGATAGCGCTGGCAGAAAAGGAAGGCTATATACTTCGCATCGGAGAGATAGTCTTTACCGAAGTATGCCGTTTCTATTCTGAGAATAAACTGGATAAGCTGGGCATAGAGTATATCGAGGTGAACCTATCTGCCGTGCAATGCGTGCAGAACCGCCTGGCGGAGCAGTTTATCGGCATCATGAAGGATTACAGGCTGGGGCCCGAACGCATAAACTTTGAGATAACCGAGAGTTCAGCCATGATAAATGATGCGGAAGTTGCAAGAAATATCGCCAGATTTGAGGAGCAGGGAGTATCCCTTTCGCTGGATGATTACGGAACGGGATATTCGAATATATCCTATCTTTATAACCTGCCTTTTATGATCATGAAAGTGGACAAGTCCATTTTATGGACCTCTGAAAAAAATGAAAAAGCTGATATAATCTTAAGGAATACTTTCCGTATGGCAAAACGCCTTAATATGAAAGTTGTCATGGAAGGCGTGGAGACGGAAGCGCAGATCAGAAAGCTTCTGTCACTCGAGTGTGATTATTTCCAGGGCTATTATTTCTCTAAGCCTGTTGAGGGAAAGAAGTTTATCGAGTATGTCAAAGGATTCTCTCTGCCGGAGGTTTGCAAGGGATGAAGACGCTGAATGAATTCTTTGCCCAACAGGGGTACAGGATATATATGTGTTCGCTGGATCAGCGATATATGAGCTTTGTGCAGGAGGAAAACTATTCCGTCAATATAGTATGCTTTTTTGACGAGCGCAAACAGACCAGCACAAAAGCGCAGATGCAGGCTTTTGAGGAAGTGCACCGCGGAAGGCTTGATTACGGCCGGGGGAAGGATATACATTTCCTGAGGCTGGTCTGCACGGATGCTACAGGCGTGGGTTCGCTGGTGCCCGGGACAGACGGACACGGTCTGGAAGAAGATGATGAGAAAAAAGAGAATGAAGACTTAAGCTGGATCAACAGGGTCTGGTATCTTATAGATGATGCAAATCCCGATCCGGAAACGGGGGAAGCGCTGGGAGTAAGGCTGTTCATCCCTCCCGAGGCGGCAGAGGATTTTTACGGGCTGAAAAGACATCTGGAGGCGCATATTGCGGAGTGCGGAGTATCGGTGCAGCTGCCCGAGCTTAACCTTGACGCAGCTCAGCATACCCGTAATGATATGGACAGGGCGCCCGCGGAGCAGGGCCCGGACGGCATGCCTCGCATACACGAAAAGGAAAGCGCGGGGCCTAAGGAAGTGTGCTGGGTGACGACAGGACTGCTGCTGATCAATGCCGTAATGTACATACTCAGCAGTATGAAAGTATTTGACGCCGATGCTTTTGCCCTTTCCATTGATACATTAAGGGAACCTTCACTTTGGTACAGGCTGGTGACGTATATGTTCCTGCACAGGAATCTGAGCCATCTGGCCGGAAACATGCTTATGCTGTATGCTGCCGGCAGCATGGTGGAGGAAAAGATGAGCAGGCTGGCATATCCTATAATGTACTTTATATGCGGGATCGCCGGCGGCATAGTATCCGTATGGTCACAGATGAATACAGGGGAACCGTATTCGTCTATGGGAGCGTCCGGAGCCATATACGGCGTGATGGGCGGGCTGATCGCCTGGATGCTGATGAACAGGCAGTGGAAATCCATAAGATTTTACAATCGCATACTGATAGCGCTGCTTTTGCTGTTTTACGGAGGCAGCCTTGATGAAGGAATAGATTATATGGCGCATCTGGGAGGTTTTGTTGCCGGGTTGATATTTACCGGCATATATGTCCTGATAAAATGGAAGAAGAGCCAGTCACAAAAAAAAGATCCTGCGGGCTGAATCCCCATGAGGGAGCCGGGTTACATGAGGGAGCTGAGTCCCATGAGGGGTGCCGTCATCCTGAGCGAAGCGAAAAAGTGAGGCAGGAAATCTATGATTTCCGAAGCCGAACTTTCCTACTTGGGGATCTTGACAGAACTGCCGGTACCGGAGAATGGCAGGATTATTAAGAAAGGAGCCAGTTTATGAAGATAAATATATACTACGGCGGAAGGGGATTGATAGGCGATCCAACGCTGGTGGCTGTAAAGATAATGATGAATGTTTTTGAAGAGCTTAATGTGAAGGTTGAGAAATTCGATCTTTTTGAGGCGAAAAACAGCATCACCACGCTTCCGCGCAGTTTAAAGGACGCCGATGGCGTTATACTTGCATCCACAGTGGAATGGCACGGCGTGGGTGGAATGATGATGAGTTTTCTGGATGCCTGCTGGCTTTATGGCGATAAGGAAAAGATAAGCCGGCTTTATATGGCGCCGGTTGTCATGAGCACGACTTATGGTGAAAAAGAAGCGGAACTCGACCTTATGAATGCATGGCAGTCTCTGGGCGGAACGGTATGCCCGGGAATATCCGGATATATGCCCGAAGTATCGGAGCTTGAAAATAACGAGACTTATAAAAAGCTGATCGAGAAGGCGGCGGAGAATATCTACCGCAGCGTAAACCAGCATACCACCGCGCTGCCCGTAAGTGTGATGGCTGTGCGCAAGGCTACCTACAAGACGCGCAATACCACCCTTACCCAGCAGGAGACGGAACAGCTTTCCGAGTATGCTTCCGATGATAAATATGTGGCTACACAGAAAGAGGACATCAGGGAGCTGACGGATCTTTTTAAAGGCAAGATGAAATCCCACAAGGGAGTTAATGAAGATAATCTGCCTAAGCTGTTTACAGCGGCATTCAGGCCCGACCCTTCAATAAATCTTAAATACAAAGTGAATATCAAGGGAAAAGACAAACCCTTTGTGATGCGTATAGACGGCAAGGAGCTCGAGGCTTCCTACGGAGACCTGGTATATGCGGATATTGAGATGAGCATGGAAAAGGATGTGCTCATGGATATAGTCGAAGGCCGCATGACATTCCAGAAAGGTTTTATGACGGGAGTGATCACCGCAAAAGGCGATTTCGCAAAGATAAGGCTTTTGGACCAGCTGTTTGTATTCGGAGGAAAGGGATAAGCGTACTGATACCGTAAAAAAGAGGCCTGTGATCAGGCCTCCGGCGTAGCGTTTTCTTCGATAAGTTTAATGATGGAATTGATCGCGTTGTACTGAGATGATTCCTCCATATTTTTAATATAAGTATCTTTGTTTTCATATAATTCATGCAGAGCGTTCATAAGCGAATCTTCGTCAAGATTTTCTTCCTGCAGTACTATGCTGTAACCCTGTGATTCAAAAGATGCTGCGTTGAGCAGCTGATCGCCGCGGCTTGCTGCCAGAGGCAGGGGTATCAGCACATTCGGAATGCGCAGGGCCAGAAGCTCGCAGATGGCGTTGGCTCCGGCGCGGCTCACTACCAGATCGGTGATCGCAAACAGATCTTTCAGTTCACTCTTTACATAATCAAACTGCTTGTATCCGGGAGTGGTGAGGAGCATATTGTCCATTTTCTCCTGACCGCAGATATGTATTACATTAAATTTCTCAAGAAGCCTGGGAAGCGCATCCCTTACCACTTTGTTGATGGCGCTGGCGCCCTGGCTTCCGCCCATTACCATGATAACAGGACGGTTCTTATCGAAGCCGCAGAGTTTATAGGCGACGTCCTTATTACCCTTGGTAAGCTCTTCCCTTATGGGAGAACCGGTGAGGACCGACTTCTTTTCCGGAAGATATTTAAGTGTTTCCGGGAAATTGCAGCATATTTTGGTGGCTACCGGTATGCATAATTTGTTTGCAAGACCGGGAGTCAGATCGGATTCGTGTATTATCACCGGGATTTTTAAGCTGGCAGCTGCGCGTACAACGGGAACGGAAACGAAGCCGCCCTTTGAAAAGATGACATTGGGTTTTAATTCCTTAAGCAGCTTTTTTGCCTCATGACATCCCTTGAGCACGCGGAAAGGATCGGAAAAATTCTTGGGATCAAAATAACGGCGGAATTTGCCTGTGGATACTCCGTAATATGGTATACCCAGGTCGGAAATGAGCTTCTTCTCTATGCCTTCTTTGGAACCTATGTAATCTATTTCGTATCCCAGCTCGCGTAGTTTGGGTATAAGAGCTATATTAGGTGTAACATGTCCGGCTGTGCCGCCGCCTGTCATGACTATCTTTTTCATTATGCATCTTCCTTATAATACCAGTGTTTGCGGTGAATTATACTACTCACGCTGTTTTTATGCAAGTTTAGCGCTGTTACCACGCCTGATATGTTATTTCAAGAAGACCGCCGGTTTACAGAGCCGGCTGTTTTGTTGTATACTGAAATGCGCTACAGGGAGCATATTTTAGGAATAAAAAGGTATGGTTGTGCTATGCGTATAGGAACAGCGGGAAATACGGCGGATATATTAAGCCGTCACAAATTCAGCATAAGGAAGAAATACGGCCAGAATTTCCTGGTAGATGCTTCCATGCTGGAAAAGATAGTAAATGCAGCCGGCATCGGGGAAGAAGACAGGGTGCTGGAGATAGGCCCCGGACTGGGAGCCATGACACAGCTTCTGGCGGAGAGCGCAGGCGCGGTAACTGCCGTGGAGATAGATAAGGAGCTTATCCCCATATTAAAGGAAACCCTTGCCGATCATGATAATGTTACCATTATAAACGGCGATATCATGAAACAGGATCTTAAGAAGCTTTGCGGCGGCGAGAAATACAAGGTGGTGGCCAATCTGCCTTATTATATCACCACTCCCATAGTCATGAAGCTGCTTGAAGAGAATGCAGCCATAGAGAGCATTACCATAATGATACAGAAGGAAGTGGCCCGGCGCATGCAGACCGGGCCGGGCAGCAAAGATTACGGAGCCCTTTCGCTGGCTGTGCAGTATTATGCCAAACCGAATTATATCTGCACGGTGCCGCCGGAGTGCTTTATACCACGCCCCGGGGTGGACAGCGCGGTCGTTCGGCTGGACGTATACGAAAAACCGCCTGTGGAGACGAAAGATCCACAGTTTATGTTTGCGCTGATACGCGCAGCATTTAACCAGCGCAGGAAGACTCTGGCCAACGGATTGTCCGGTGAGGCGTCCCTGGATCTGAGCCGTGAGACCGTTCAGGAAGCGCTGACAGAGATGGGCATCTCGGAGATGATCAGGGGGGAAAAACTGACTCTTGCAGAGTACGCCCGACTGGCCGATATCCTTGCAGACAGAAGGCAGTAGTGGTAAAATAATAAGTTCAAGGAGGGTTACGCTTATGAAGAGAATAGGTATGCTTACCAGTGGCGGAGATTGTCAGGCGCTCAATGCAGCAATGCGCGGCGTTGTAAAGACTCTGCATAACAGCGGCACTGAGGTGGAGATCTTTGGCTTTCAGAACGGATACAAGGGCCTGATCAACAGCGATTTCCGCATGCTTACAAACCGTGATTTTTCGGGCATACTCACTAAGGGTGGCACTATTTTGGGCTCCTCGCGCATGCCTTTTAAAGAGATAGATATTCCCGATGAGAAGGGCAGGGATAAAGTAGAAGAGATGAAGCATACATATCATAAGCTGAATCTCGACTGTATGATAATACTGGGCGGCAACGGAACACATAAGACAGCCAACCGCCTCAGGGAGGAAGGGCTTAATATCATCACCCTTCCCAAGACTATAGATAACGATCTGTGGGGGACTGATATGACCTTCGGTTTCCAGAGCGCTGTGGATATAGCAACGGAAGTTATCGACTGCATACACACTACCGCAGATTCCCACGGCAGGGTGTTCATCGTGGAAGTAATGGGACATAAGGCCGGATGGCTTACCTTAAACGCCGGCATGGCTTCGGGCGCGGACATAATCCTGATCCCCGAGATCCCTTATAAGATAGATAAGGTGATCAAGGCCATCAAGAAACGCGAGGCAGGCGGCAGCCGTTTTACTATACTGGCTGTGGCAGAGGGCGCTATATCCGAGGAAGATTCGAAGCTCTCAAAGAAGGAGTACAAAAAGAAAATGGAGCAATATCCTTTCCCCAGCGTTTCTTACGAGGTGGCTGACGCTATCCAGAAGAAGACAGGGCTTGAGGTAAGGGTTACGGTGCCCGGACATATGCAGCGCGGAGGCGCTCCCTGCCCTTATGACAGGGTATTCGCATCCCGTCTGGGAGCGGAAGCGGGCAAACTTATATTAAAGGATGAATACGGTTTTATGGTGGGCTATAAGAACCGTGAAGTGGTGAAGGTGCCGCTTAAGGAAGTAGCCGGCAAATTAAAGACCGTGGATCCTGATGCTACGATAGTAAAGGAAGCAAAGATGCTGGGCATCAGCTTTGGTGATGAGTAAGATGTCATATACTGCTTTATACAGAAAATTCAGACCACAGAACTTTAATGATGTTAAGGGACAGGATCATATAGTTACCACACTTCGTAACCAGCTTAAGATGAACAGACTGGGCCACGCCTATCTGTTCTGCGGAACGAGAGGAACGGGTAAGACAACCGTTGCCAAGATACTTGCAAGAGCGGCAAACTGCTTAAATCCCCTGGAGGACGGCAGCCCCTGCGGTGAATGCGATATGTGCAAAGCTATCGCTTCCGGCAGCAGTCTTAATGTGTCCGAACTGGATGCTGCTTCGAACAACGGCGTGGATGATGTGCGAACCATAATCGAAGAGGTGAGCTATCCTCCGGTTGACGGCAAATATAAAGTGTACATACTTGACGAGGCCCATATGCTTTCACCCGGCGCATCAAATGCGCTGCTCAAGACTCTTGAGGAACCGCCGGCATATGTTATTTTTATATTGGCTACTACGGATCCGGGCAAGCTTCCCGTGACCATACTGAGCCGCTGCCAGAGATATGATTTTAAGCGCATAGATATACAGACCATAGCGGCGCGCATGAAAGAACTGACCGACGCCGAGGGCGTGCAGGTTGAGGATAAAGCCATCATGTATGTGGCCAGGGCAGCAGACGGTTCGATGCGAGACGGCCTGAGTCTTCTGGACCAGTGCGTGGCCTTTAATTTCGGCGAGGTACTGACCTACGATAAAGTGCTGGATATACTGGGGGCTGTGGATACGGAAGTATTCAGCGAGCTTACCAGAGCGGTCATAAAGGGTAATGTGAGCGCTGCAATGAATACCGTGGAAGACGTGGTGATGCAGGGCCGTGAGATAGGCCAGTTTGTAGCGGATTATCTCTGGTATCTGCGTAATATCATGCTGCTTAAAGCATCGGACGGTGATGATATGGAGGAAGTCCTGAATGTGTCTTCCGATAATCTTAAACTGCTGAAAGAAGAAGCTGCGCAGATCGATATGAACACCGTTCTCAGATATATCAATGTTTTTTCCGAGCTGCAGCAGGCTGTGCGTTATGCGACGCAAAAGCGCATAATGCTGGAGACTTATCTTATCAGGCTGATGAAACCGCAGATGGATACGGATATATCGGCGCTCCTGCAGCGTGTTAAGGATCTGGAGAAAAAGCTGGAAAACGGGATACCCGTGGCTAATGCGATACCTGCAGCAGAGGGGCCGCGCCCTGCAGTAAGCTCCAAGCCGCAGGTAAAATTATCCATAGCGGTGCCCGAGGATATAGAGCAGATAGTGCGCGACTGGCCGGTGATAATCGGAAAGGCCGATCATCTGCTTAAGGGTGAATTGAGCAAAGCAAAACCATCCATGAACGATAACGGAGTTCTGTTGATATGTTTTGAAGATGAATTCCAGGAAAAGACCGTGAGGGAAGTATTTTATCAGCAGCTCAAGGAGATTCTGGATGAACATGCAGGAAAAGAAGTAAACTTCGAACTGACCCACTATGATAAGAAGGAAGATTTCGGAGTGCAGTTTGCGGATCTTGAGGCACTGTTCAATATTACATATGATGTAGAATAAATATAATAACCATAAAAAGAGAGGAGATCTATTAATGGCAAGAAAAGGAGCATACGGTGTAGGCATGCCGGGCAATATGAACAATCTGATGAAGCAGGCGCAGCGCATGCAGCGTCAGATGGAAGAAAAGCAGAAGGAGCTGGATGAGAAAGAATATACTGCCAGCAGCGGCGGCGGGGCTGTGGAGGCTACAGTTACCGGTAAAAAGAATCTGGTCAAACTCACCATTTCTCCCGATGCAGTGGATCCCGATGATGTTGAGATGCTTCAGGATATGATCATCGCGGCAGTGAACGAAGCCATCAATCAGGCCGAGTCAGAGAGTGATGAGTTGATGAGAGGAATTTCATCAGGTCTTAATCTGCCCTTCTAAGGTATCATGGAATACTATAGCGCAGATATAAACCGGCTTGTGGAGGAGCTTGCCGCTCTGCCGGGCATAGGGAAAAAGTCGGCGGAACGCATGGCTTTTTATATCATCAACCTGCCACTCGACAGGGTTAAACGCCTGTCCGAAAGCATAATGGCGGCCAAGGAAAAAGCGCGTTACTGCGCATGCTGCTGTACGCTCACGGATGCGGAGTACTGTCCCATATGCGCAAATCCCAAGCGCGATCATAAGATGATAATGGTGGTGGAGAATCCGCGCGACCTGGCAGCATACGAAAAAACCGGCAAATACGGCGGAGTCTATCATGTGCTGCACGGAGCCATTTCTCCGATGAACGGCATAGGGCCTTCGGATATAAAGCTCAAGGAATTGATAGAGCGTCTTAAAGACGATGTGGATGAGGTGATAATAGCCACCAATTCATCTCTGGAAGGCGAGACCACGGCCATGTATATCAGTAAACTTATCAAACCCGCCGGGATCAAGGTGACCCGCATAGCCAGCGGCGTTCCTGTGGGCGGGGATCTGGAATATATAGATGAGGTAACTCTGCTCCGTGCCTTTGAAGGACGGACGGAAATATAAAGATCCTTGAAGGAGGAAAAAAATGTCAGTAGAAAAAACAATCTTTGGCACCACCCCTGAGGGCAAAGAGGTGGAACTGTACACCATCAAAAACAAGAACGGCATGAGTGCTGAGATCATCACTTACGGCGCGATCTTGAAGAGTCTTTTCGTTCCCGATAAGAAGGGACGTGTACAGGATGTGGTACTTGGCTACGACAAGCTGTGGATGTATTTTAAGAACGGCAGCTTTTTCGGAGCGACAGTGGGACCTATAGCAAACCGCACAAAGGGCGGAAGCTATAAGGTTAACGGAAAGAAGGTACAGCTTCCTATCAATGATCATAAGGCAAACAATCTTCACAGCGATATCAAGAACGGATTTCATAAGCGCCTGTGGACCGCGGAAGCAGGAAAGAACAGCGTAAAGCTTTCGCTGGAAAAGAAGCATGGCGATCTGGGACATCCCGGGAATATGAAGGTGAGCGTAACCTATACCCTTACCGACAAAAACGAGCTTAAGATAGAATATAACGCAAGCTCCGACAGGGATACCGTGATCAATATGACGAATCATTCCTACTTTAATTTCCAGGGACCCGCAAGCGCAAGCATCAATGATCATATCCTTACCATTTATGCATCAAGATATACCGAGGTGGATGCGCAGGCCATACCTACAGGCAATCTGCCCGAAGTAAAGGGAACTCCCATGGACTTTACAAAGCCCAAGAAGATAGGCAAGGAGATCGATAATAAAGATTTCACCCAGCTTAAGCTGGTAAAGGGTTATGATCACAATTTCTGCGTGGACGGTTATAACGGAAAGAAGAAGCTGATCGCGGAAGTGAGCGACCCCAAGAGCGGACGCAGCATGAAGGTGTTCAGCGATCTTCCGGGCGTGCAGTTCTATGCCGGCAACTGCATAGGAAAGAATAAGGGAAAGAGCAACTTCCCCAACGGACCCAGAAAGGGATTCTGCCTGGAGACACAGTATTATCCGGATGCAATAAATCATGAGAATTTTGTTCAGCCTGTATTCGGGCCTGATAAGGAGTATCATACAACAACCATTTATCAGTTTGATTGGTAAGAGTATTTAATGTCAAAAAAGCATCAGCACGAAGAAGAGGAAAAACAGAATAATGTAGTAGATATGGCGGAATTCCGCCGTAAGCAGTTCAGGCTTAAAGCGCGCCGCTTTGCTTTCTGGGGAGCGCTGATACTGATTTTGCTTGTGGCGGGAATCCTTTATATCCGGGATTATATCAACAGGGTATATGAAACCATGGAGGTTGTTTCGGTAGTGGACTGGAAGCCTACCACCGGAGCAACCATTCTTCCCTATGGCACCGATTTCGTATCCTACAGCTCCGACGGTATACACTGCACCAACTCAAAAGGTCAGGATATATGGAGCTTTTCCTATGTAATGCAGGATCCGATGGTGGAGGTTAACGGAGATTACGTGGCCGTGGCTGACAGGGGAGGCCGTAATATATATATCTATGACAGGACCGGCACCATAGGAGAGATATCCACGCCCAGCCCCGTACAGATGCTCAGAATGTCGGAGGGCGGTGTGGTTGCTGCGGTTTTGGACGATATAGATATCACGCCCGTATACCTCTATTATCATGACGGGACAACCATATCTTATTTCCGCACCACCATGTCGCAAAGCGGTTATCCTTCGGCCATAGGCATCTCCGATGACGGCAGGCTGGTAGGAGTATCCTTTCTTTATGTAGATAACGGGCGCATCACCAGCCGCGTTGCGTTCTATAATTTTGGCGAAGTCGGCAAGAATGAGACCGATAATTTTGTAAGCGGACATGAGTATCCCAATGAGCTGGTACCCATGGTAGACTTTCTGGATGACGATACGGCGTTCTCTGTCGGAAACGACAGAATGACGATATATGAAGGCGCGCAGCGCCCTACCAGCATAAGCGAGAACCGTCTGCAGGATGAAGTCCGCTCTGTGTACCATGGCAGCGATCATGTGGGACTCGTCTATTACGACAAAAACGGAAACAGCAAATATATCTGCGATGTTTATGATCAGAAGGGAGAGTACAAATGCAGTATTCACTTTGACATTGATTATAAGGAACTGCGTTTCTCCGGCGATCAGATCATAATATACAATTCTTCTTCATGTGAGATATATACGATAAAGGGCAGATTCAAATACAGGGGGAATTTTGACGATTCCGTATATCTTATGCTGCCCGGCGGTAGTCCGCATTCTTATGTGCTGGTGACCGACGGCGGACTTAAGACAGTCAGATTAAAATAAGTATCCCGTATCTGTAAATTCATACAGCGAACATCCCAAAGGAGGGTAAAATATGAGCGAAAAACTGCACGCTATTCATATGGGCAAAGCAGGTCTGGCTTTGGACTTATCAGACGGCAGCGAACGCGGAGAATATGTTGATCAGGATTATATCCTGCATACTCTGGGAAGACCTCACAGAAATATCAACCTGATGTATACCTATTATCCGAAGGATAAGGAGTGGCCCGCGAGGATCTCCGAAGCCTGGAAGGATAAAAAGGTGAACTTTGCCTGGGATTATCCTTATGATGATTATTTTCCTTTCGGAGTGAATGATGAGCCTTTCAGGTTTATGAGAGATATACGTCGTCACGGACAGGATGTGACCCTTACCATCACGATCGACTGTTCGCTGGAAGATGAGCTGCTTCGTGAATTTGCAAGACAGCTGCGTACATACGGACGCATGCGTCTGCGCATAAATCATGAATGCACGGGTAACTGGTTTACCCACAATAAGCGTTTCAGTTTTAAAGAGATAGGTGATTTCTTTGTGCGCTTTAACGCCATCATCAAAGAGGAAGCGCCTAATGTATCGACCATACTCTGCGCCGGTTTTGCGGAAGGGGAAGATGCGCCGGTTGACAGGGAAGAGGATCTGCTCGACGCTTATAAAGCTGCGGATATATGGAGCGCAGACCGCTATCTGGCCCTGCATTACGGCTGGCCTTATGATATTGCGGAAAAAGATGACGGGGGCAGACATAACTTTACGCCTACCCAAAAAACTTATAACGATTTTAAGAATACCTCTGCGCGTCTTCGCAGGGTGACAGGGCAGCATAAGCCGATGATATCCGGAGAACTGAATGCAGACGGCGATGTTACCGGGCCCCTTCATCAGGGAGAGACCGTAAAGCGATTTCTGGATCATATAAAAAATGATAAAGCCGGATGGTTTGACGGCGTTACCTTCTATCAGTTCCGTGACCGCGGCAGGCTGGGACTTGAAATAGAAGATCCGAATAATAAAAGAGTGGGAATAGCGCAGCCCATACTTAAAGAATATAAGGAGATAATGAACGATCCTTATTATCAGGCGCCCATAGAGATAAAAGAAGATGCGGCCCTGCCGTTCAGATTACGCTGGGGCGGAGCGGAAGATGCAGACGGACTTGCGATGGATATACATTTTGAAGCTAATCCGGAATTCTGCGAGCTTTACTTTGAAGATGAGCTTTCACTTATGATGGAGCTTAACGGACGCTGGTTCTATAAGGCTCCGGGAACTAAATTCGTTGATCTTATGGAAGCATTCTTTGATAAGCCGCTAAACGGCGCAGCGGATCTGACCCTTAAGATATTTGCAACGCCTGCAGACGGCGTCAATATCGACGATGGCAGCGAAGACTGGGCTGTGAACTACTATGCGACGATGACGCAGCTTCCGAAACTGCGCCTGAGATACGAGCCCGTATCACACGTGGATTGATGAACATATAGTCAGTCTGACTTAAGGGGTTATATGGAGGGGTAGTATGGATTTTCAAAATCTGTTAGACAGTATTCAGACAATGGCGTGTGTTGTATCCGTTGAGAAAAAAGACGGAGACACTTACGGAGATATCCGTCTTGTTGCCGGAAATAAGGCTTATATCGCTTCGATAGAAAACCCTGCTCCGGGAACAGAGATGCTCAGGGACAAGTTTACGCCCAATACTCTTTATACGGATTACCTTACAAGAGATCTGAATTTTGAAGATTATTCCTACCGTTCCGCCGTACTAAAAAAATGTCTTCATTCCTATGCGCATCCCGACAGGATGAATGTCTGGTTCAATATGATGTTCATACCTCTCTGGCCGGACAACGGAAATATCTGCTATTGCCTGTATCTGATGGAGATCAACTTTGAAGCGGATACCTCCAATATGTCTGTAATGTCTTCAAATGCTGCTTCACTGGCTCTTGAAAGCTGTATAAAGTTAAGCAGTACCACGGACTTTAAAACCACGATAAAGGATATCATCAAAGACATACGCAAGCTTTGCGATGCAGAGCACTGCTGCGTGCTGGCATTGAATGATAACGAGAGATCCTGCGAGGTTCTGGGTGAAGCCTTTGCAGAAGGTACTTCTCTATTGCCCATGGAGACTTATCTTGATAACGAATTCTATGATATCGCCGATTCCTGGGAGAGCACGATAGCGGGAAGCAACTGCATCATTGCCAAGAATGAAAGGGATATGGAAGTTATAAAAGAGAGGAATCCCATATGGTATAAATCGCTGACAGATGCAGGCGTGCATAATATCGTTCTTTTCCCGCTTAAATCACGCGGTGAGCGCATGGGCTTCATTTGGGCGCTCAATTATGATGAAAGCCGCGCCACCACCATCAAGGATACGCTTGAGGTAACGACACATATTCTGGGATCGGAGATGGGCAATCATCTTCTGATGGACAGGCTTAAGTTCCTGGGTTCAAAAGATATGCTTACGGGAGTCATGAACCGTAACGAAATGAACAATTATGTTGATTCCTTAAGCAACGGAAAATCGCCGCTTACTTCGGTAGGCGTTATCTTTGCGGATATAAACGGACTTAAGGAGATCAATGATGTTGAAGGCCACAATGCCGGAGACAATCTTATAAGAAGTGCGGCCGATATACTGCGCGGTATATTTGAGGAAAAGCATATCTTCCGCGCCGGCGGCGATGAGTTTTCGATAATACTTACGGATATAACTCAGGAATATCTGGATCAGAAGATGGCGGAGGTACTGGAAAGCTGCGAGGCAAAGGGAGACGTATCGATAGCCCTTGGAGGCAGCGTGGAGAAAGACAGCCGCAACGTCCGCATGGCTTTAAGACTTGCGGATGAGAGGATGTATGAGAATAAACAAAAGTATTATTCCCGGTTTGAAGTCAGCAAAAAGGGCAGGGGAAGAGAACGTTCCGCAAAGGAAAGCGAGCTTGTAAGGCGGATGAATTACGATCAGCTTACCGGCTTGCCCAGCATGACATTTTTCTTTAAGCTTGCCGAGAATGCAAGGGAAAAGATGCATGCCGACGGCATAGATTCCGCAGTGCTCTTTCTGAATCTTTGCGGCATGGGAGATTACAATAAGAAATACGGATATCTTGAAGGCGACAAGCTGCTCAGGGAAGTGGCTATACTGCTTTCGGAAGAATTCGGGGAAGAATCCTGCAGCCGTTTTGAACAGGATCATTTTGCCGTAATAGCGGAAATAGACGGGCTTGAAGAAAACTTAAAAAACATTTTCAAAAAGCTTAAAAACAGCAATTCAAAGAAATCGCTGCCCATGCGCGCAGGCATTTATCCGGATTCCATGGGCATGGTCGAAACATCTCTTGCATGTGACAGAGCTAAATACGCTGCGCTCAGCATAAAGAATGATAAGCGTTCGGAATATGCATATTATAACGATAAAATGCTTAAGAGGGAGCTGAACAGCAAGTATGTTATAGAGAATCTTGACAGGGCTATAAACGAAAACTGGATAACGGCGTACTATCAGCCCATCATCAGATCTACCAGTGGGAAGGCCTGCGATGAAGAGGCTCTTGCAAGATGGATAGATCCGGAAAAGGGCATGCTCTCTCCTGCGGATTTCATACCTGTGCTGGAGGATACCAAGCTCATATATAAAGTGGATCTTCACATGGTAGATGTGATAATCGAGAATTATAAAAAGAGAAAGCGTGAAAATGTCGGCATCGTTCCGGTATCGGTCAATCTGTCCAGGGCAGATTTTGATATGTGCGATATCGTGGAGGAGATATGCAATCGCGTGGATACAGCCGAAATGCCAAGGGAGCTGCTTACCATCGAGATCACGGAAAGCCTGATAGGAGAAAACTTTGCTTATATCAAAGAACAGGTAAAGCGTTTCCAGGATCTGGGATTTAAAGTATGGATGGATGATTTCGGAAGCGGTTATTCATCGCTCAATCTGCTGCAGGATATGCAGTTTGATGTTATCAAATTTGATATGCAGTTCATGAGACAGTTTGATACCAATCCCAAATCAAGGGTAATGCTTGCAGAGCTTATGAGAATGGCTGTGCGCCTGGGCATAGAAACCGTGACCGAAGGCGTGGAGACACAGGAGCAGGCAGACTTCCTGTGCGAAGTGGGATGCACGAGAATGCAGGGCTATTATTTCTGCAAACCTATTTCTATGGAAGAACTTATGAAACGACATAAGGAAGGCATGAATGTAGGATTTGAGAAGCCTGAAGAAGAGGATTACCATTCTGTTGTAAGCGCCATAAATCTGTATGATCTGGGTTCCAAAACAAGCGAAGAAGAAAACGCCGGCCGCATGACTCTGGACGCGCAGCCGGCAATGATCGTTGAGAGCGATAAACAGAGCCTGAAGGTGATACGCGCAAATAAAGCATATAAGAAAGTAGCAAAAAGGTATTCTCTTTTCGGAGCCGGGAAAAAGCCCGTAGCTATAAGCGAGCTTAGCGGAAAGCTGAATAATGCATTTTACAGGGCTGCGCTGGATTGTGAGAAAAAGGGACAGAAAGTTTTTGTGCATGAGATCACGGATAACGGAGATATCATACATGCTTTCATAACAAAGGTTGCAGAGAATGAGGCGAAGAGTGTTTCGGCATATGCCCTGGCCATAGTGGGAATAACCCCCAGGAGTGACAAAGGTCTTACATTTACCGGGATCGCAAGGGCACTTTCTGTGGATTACATTGATATTTATCAGGTTGATCTTAAGACCGGGCACTTTATCGAATATGAACCTGACAGAGAAAATATAGATATCAGGGTTAAAAGGGAAGGCGATGATTTCTTTGCGGCAAGCCGTAAGGATGCAATGCTGTATATTCATGAATATGACAGGGATGGATTTGTCAGGACATTTACAAAAGAGAATGTTGTATCGTCCATAGATGAACATGGCGTTTTTACTTATACATACAGAGCGGATTCCTACGGTGACACGATATATGTAAATATGAAAGCGTTAAGACTGGGCGGGGACGGAGATCAGATAATCATAGGTGTTAATAATGTTGATGCCCAGATGAGAGAAAGAGAAACTCTCGACAGGTTAAAAGAAGAGCAGGCAACTTATTCAAGGATCTCGGCGCTTATGGGCGATTTTATCGCTATATACACGGTGGATCCGGACAGCGGAGCATATATGGAATATTCTTCATCAAAGGAGTATTCGGCTCAGGGCATCAGCAAGGTGGGACTTAACTTCTTTGAAGAATCATATATAAACAGTGAGGGGCGCATACATCCCGATGACAGGGAAGTACTCAAAAAAGTGCTGACGAAGGATAATATCCTTGCAGCTACCCGGGATGGAAAAGTATTTAAGCACAAATACCGAATGAAATTCGGAGACGAGTATATAAAGCTCAGTCTGCGGGCCGGGCTGGTAAGGGAAAAAGACGGAGTGCAGTTTATCATCGGTATAAGCAGGTCTTAAAAGACCTGCTTGCCGGTTAACGAAAGGGATATACAGCATGAAGAAGGCTGAAGATAAGAGGATCATATTTAATCTGATACTGGCGAGAAGCAATCCTGTGTTCATGAGGCAGATAAGCATACCGGGAACATATACGCCGGAAGAGTTAACGGCAGCGGTATGTATTGCTTTTGGCATTCACCCGGTTGAAGGAGAACTGAGTGTTGAGGAAGCTCACGGAGATACAATAGAAGAGCTCTTTTCCGAAAAAGACAGAGGAGTCCTGGTCCTGCCAAAGGAAAGCGGCAGAAAAACAAGAGCGCAGCTTTCTTTTTTTATTGATAAAGTATCAGAGACTCAAAGCGCAGTGGAGCTTAAAATACCGCAGCTTATCAAAAGGTCTGATCATAATATACCGGCGGAGGTCTGGGATATCAGGGATATCAACCGGATAATGATGGATATATACAGCGGTAAAACTGCAGCGGAACATAATAATACAATGTATTACGCGAGTGAACTGGCTGTATCGGATAAAAAAACGGATAATGCGATGCGTAAGCGTTTTGCGCCGGAAACTGCAAGAAGAGAAGTTAACTCATCAATAAAGCTGCCCATGAGGAGCCTGGTGGGAGGGCATAAACTGGATACGCTCAAATCAATAGCAGACAGATACGGTATATATATCTATGCCGGTATGAGGAAAGCGGAGATAGTAGAAAGGATATGCAGTAAATATGATCGTGAAGCCATAGAAGATATTTTTGATATGCTTTCCCTGGCTGAATATGAATTCTTAAAACAGTTTTTGCTGGATGAAAGTGATAAGCGTGAGGATAGATCAACGGAAGAAATGCTTGACCATTTTTATGACAGGGGATTGATATGCAATATTTCCGGTAAAGGGTACTGCATAGCATCGGAGGCAGCGGAATACTTTGAAGAATTGTATGAAAGCTCAAAAGAAAGCAGTTATATCAAAATAAAATATCTTAAGGCGGCGATCAAGACCTGCGCTTATCTGTATGGCATTTTCAGTTATAAGATGTTTGATGCCGTATTGGGCGTATTAAATGCCGAGGGTATAAGCGAGAAGGAAAAGCGTGAGTATTTCCTGGCTCAGTATAAAGGAAAAACAGTTCCTGCGATGTCAAATATGGATACTGATGTGTTGTGTTATAACAGTATCGGTTACAGAGAAAAGGCGTTAAAACTTAAACGCAGTCACATATGGCCGGAAGGATCATTCTATCTTCCGGATAAGGAAACCATAAAAGAGATCGACAAAAACGGGATCAGATTCGGCAGTGGATCGGAAAGTGAACTGGCAGTGATCATCATGAAATACCGTTTTCATTCTTATTATGGTGATGAGAGCAGCATGAGCATAGTAAGGCGCGTGGAAGAAATGATCCACTGGGGCTGCAGTGAAAAAGAAGTTATGGATTACATAGAGAATAACATACAAAAGCTTATCAACTGGGAGTCGCATGCCACAGTCGAAAGCGTGACAAACAGGATAAGGAAGATCCTGAAAAAAGAAACAAAGGATATGCCGCTGGTCATGCTGAAAGGGTATACGATCGAAAACTGTCCAAGGGATATGAAGAGATTTTACCAGCAGGAAATGGAAAAGATCGCTGAAGAAGAGAAAAAACAGGGATCGTCTTCCGGAAGAAGAGAAACGATAGTTAAGAAGAGGTTTTGGTAAAGTGGAGTTAAGAGACTATTTCAGAGCATATACCGAAGATGAGATAAGCAGAGGCGCCGAGCAGTATTATGCAGGTGATCTGTCAGATATTGAAATAAAGAATGTATCGTCACAGCACGGATTAAAGCTCACAGAGATAAAAGGAAAATGGCAGGAGAAATCCTTTGGCCCCGATGGAAGCAGGATCAGCGCGGAAAGGTGGTGCACGCTGCGATTGAGTGATGAGCTGGGGCTTCCGTTCCAGGCTCATTGTCAGTGTGAGGAGTTTGCTGCTAATCTTTACGGCTGCGCCCATCTTGCCGGCGCACTGACCTCATATATGGTACAGAAAAAGGGAGAAGATGTTTTTGCAGGGACCAGGCTGGAAACCCTGCTTAAGAGCGTTGCCAATGTTGAAGATCCCTTTGCGCCCGGAGTATTAAAAAGAACGGACGACAGACTTTTGTCTATACTTGATGATGCGGCCGAAACTGAGCTGCCCAGATGGAACAACGAAAGGGCCGGACGCGTAAAGAAAGAACTGTATGGGGTAGAATGCGCTTTAAGCTCATCGGATAATGAGACCGTTTTATTGGACATTAAAATAGGAACGGGCAGGAAGTATGTAATAAAGAATATCATGGATTTCCTGGAATGCTACAGGAATGAAAGAGTGTTTACTATAGGCAGGGAAGAGGTAAGCCTGACACATGATATTTTTGACAGCTTTAGCAGAAGGCTTCTGGATCATCTGATAAGCGCAGCATACGCCGATGAGAGTAACAACGGCGGAGTGCGCGTATTCAGAGCAGGCAATCCCAGAAACGACAGATATCTTATCCTGTACGGTCAGGAACTGGACGGACTGATGGAGATACTGGATGCACACAGCGTAACGCTTAATGAAGTGCAGGGCAGTACGATCAGATTAAACAGGAAGGGGCTGTGCGGAACGATAAAAAAGAAAGCATACGGCGCATCATTGGAGATAGAGCCGCTGGAACTGATAGCGACAACGGGAGCCTGGATGTATGTAAGCGATAAGGAAGGCATATTCCGCATGGGCACAGCCTCCGCAAGGGAGGAAAGAGAACTCAGAGCTCTTTTGGGCTGCGTTGAACCGCTTTATATCAGGGAATCGGATATAGGCAGGGTATTGGATCGTTTGTCACCTTTCTTTAAAAAGTATGGTGAACTGACCAGCAAGGGCATGGAGGCGGAGAGTTACGAGAAAGAAAAACCCGGATTTGAATTCCGCCTGGATTATGCGGATAAGACGCTTATCTGTGAGCCGTTTGCGGTTTATCCCATGCAGGATTTCAAAGCGCATCTTTTTGATAATATGTCGGATAAAGCCAGAAGGAACGGAGAGGGAGAGGCTG
Organism: uncultured Lachnospiraceae bacterium; assembly: GCA_946612125.1. GTDB lineage: Bacteria > Bacillota > Clostridia > Lachnospirales > Lachnospiraceae > NK4A136. The sequence continues at coordinate 30,151 of CAMOEK010000005.1, forward strand.
AAGCCGCAGAATATCTTACGGAACTTTTTGATGCGATGGATGAAAAGAGTTTTACTCTTTATTCGAAGCTGAGTGAAGAAGAACTGTTTGGATTCATGAAGGATAATCTGCCCGTATTGGAAAAGACGGGGATCGTGTTATCTACGGATGCTATCAAAAGAAGGCGCGTTCGTTTTCTTCCGAAGATGAAAGCTTCCGTTAAGATAGATAACGGGGGACTGCTTTTATCTGTCAGCAGTGACGAGATCTCTGAAGATGAGATGTTCGATATACTGCATGCGTATAAGAGAAAGAAGAAGTATTACCGATTAAAGAGCGGTGAGTTCCTTGCACTGGAGGATCAGGAAGATAAGATCTGGGAAACGGTATCGGAATTATTCAGCGATTATGGAGATAAGGATCCAGAAAAGATAAAGATACCGCTGTACCGCGCCCTTTATCTTCAGGAGTGCATGGAAAAAAGAGAAGATGTGGTCTTTGAGAGCAGCAAGGACTATATCGAACTCATAGAAAAAATGGACCCGGAAAGCATAAAGGATCTGGCTGTTCCTGAGAGCCTTAAGAAGATAATAAGACCTTATCAGGCAGAAGGATTCCGCTGGATAAAGCTGCTCAAGAACTGCGGCTTTGGCGGGATACTCGCCGATGATATGGGACTTGGTAAGACCTTGCAGGTATTGTCTTTTCTTTTGTCGGAAAAAGCTGAAGGCAAAAGAGGCGATGAACTGCGCACCATAGTCATATGCCCGGCATCCCTGGTATATAACTGGAAAAGGGAGATAGAGACTTACACGAAGGAACTGACTGTGGCCATGATAACGGGCACTGCAGAGGAACGTTCGGAGCTGATAAGATCCTCTGCCGATGCGGATATCTGGGTTACGTCCTACGATCTGCTGAAGCGCGATATCCTGAATTACGAAAAAGTTAGTTTTGCAAATGAAGTGATAGATGAAGCTCAGTATATCAAAAATCAGAATACCCAGGCGTCTCAGTCGGTGCGGCTGGTGAACAGTTCTTTCCGGCTGGCGCTGACGGGCACGCCCATAGAGAATCATCTTGGCGAGCTCTGGAGCATCATGGATTATCTTATGCCCGGATTTTTATATAATTACACGAGCTTTCAGAAGACCTATGAACTGCCTATCGTTACCATGAATGATGAAAAGATGCGTGAGCGTCTGCGCAGCATGGTTCATCCGTTTATTCTGCGCCGTATGAAAAAACAGGTTCTCAAAGAGCTGCCCGATAAGATGGAAGAGACGATATATGTAAGCCTTGATGCGGATCAGAAAAAACTGTATACGGCAAATGTAAAGAAACTCAGGGAAGAATTAAATGCCGTAAGCAAAACAGAGTTTAAGACCGGCAAGATGCATTTCCTGGCGCAGCTTACGATGCTGCGTGAATTGTGCTGCGATCCCACGCTTCTGTATGAGGATTATAAAGGGAGCAGCGCCAAGCTGGAGGCATGTCTGGAACTTATCAGACAGAGTATAGGCGGCGGTCATAAACTGCTCCTGTTTTCGCAGTTTACTTCCATGCTGGATATCATCTGCGGAAGATTAAGCGGCGAGGGTATAGCATATCACAGGATAGACGGAGGCGTCAGTAAAGAAAAGAGAATGCAGATGGTGGATTCTTTTGCAAATGATGATGTGCCGGTTTTCTGCATTTCGCTTAAGGCCGGAGGAACGGGGCTTAATCTGACTGCAGCAGATATAGTGATCCATTACGATCCCTGGTGGAATCAGGCGGCGCAGGATCAGGCTACGGACCGTACTCACCGCATAGGTCAGACCAGGACCGTAAATGTATACGAGCTGATCGCGCAGGATACAATAGAGGAAAGGATACAAAAGATCAAGGAGAGCAAGACTAAATTGGCCGAAGATATACTGTCGGGAGGCGAGATCAGTTCGGCTTCGTTTGATAAAGACGAGATGCTGAATCTGCTGACATGATCATAACAGATGAGGGGGCTTTTTCCTTCTTGAATATAGAGAAGTGATAAAGTATAATAGCTATTGATGTTTTCGGACATACTGCCGGAAACAAGAGAAAACACACGGAGGGTCTAAAAATGGTCGAATGGAAGAATCTTGACACACTGGCTTCTTTTAAGGAGCTTGAGAGTAAGGAGAAGGTAAGCATAAAGGATGTGATGAGCGGCGACAGCGGCGCTCAGCGTGTAAAGAAATACACTATGCCCATGGCTGCCGGACTTACATATAATTATGCCGCAAAGGCAGTTAACGATGACATAGTTGACGGACTTGCAAAGCTGGCTGAAGAAGCGCAGCTGGCAGAGAAGTTTGAGGCGCTCTATAACGGCGAGGTTATCAATACCGGAGAGAAGAGACTGGTGCTTCATCAGCTTACCCGTTCACAGCTCGGAAATGATGTTGTAAAGGACGGCGTAAACAAGAGAGAGTTTTATGTGGCTCAGCAGAAGAAGATAGAGGCGTTTGCAAATGATGTGCATGCCGGAAAGATAGCTAACGGCGCCGGTGAGAAGTTCACAACTGTCGTACAGATAGGTATAGGCGGATCCGATCTGGGCCCCCGCGCTATTTATATCGCGCTTGAGAACTGGGCTAAGCAGACCGGTAATTTTAACATGGAAGCAAAGTTTATCAGCAATGTAGATCCCGATGATGCGGCAGGCGTTCTGCAGGGCATAGATGTGGCACATTCACTTTTTGTGCTGGTATCCAAATCAGGCACCACTCTTGAGACCCTTACCAATGAGTCATTTGTAAAGGATGCGCTCAAGAAGGCAGGACTGGACGCTTCAAAGCATATGGTAGCAGTTACCAGCGAGACTTCGCCTCTTGCGGGCAACAGCGATTATCTGAATGCTTTCTTTATGGATGACTTTATCGGCGGCAGGTTTTCTTCCACATCAGCGGTAGGCGGCGCGGTATTATCTCTGGCGTTTACGCCTGAAGTGTTCGCGCGTTTCTTAAACGGCGCGGCAGAGGAAGACAAGCTTGCGACCAATAAGAATGTTAAAGAGAACCCTGCTATGCTGGATGCGCTGATCGGCGTATATGAGAGAAATGTGCTCGGCTTCCCTTCAACGGCGCTGCTTCCTTATTCACAGGCACTTTCACGCTTCCCCGCACATCTGCAGCAGGCAGATATGGAGTCGAACGGAAAGAGCGTAAACCGCTTTGGTGAATTTGTAAGCTATCCTACAGGCCCCGTGCTTTTCGGTGAGCCGGGAACCAACGGACAGCATTCCTTCTATCAGCTGCTGCATCAGGGAACGGATATAATCCCTCTTCAGTTCATCGGCTTTAAGGAAAGCCAGCTGGGCGTTGATGTGGATATTCAGGGAAGCACCAGCCAGAAGAAGCTGTGCGCAAATGTTGTAGCGCAGATCATTGCATTTGCCTGCGGCAAGGACGATGATAATAACAATAAGAAGTTTGCGGGCAACCGTCCTTCCAGCATTATCATAGGCAAGCAGCTTACACCCGAATCAATGGGCGCCCTGCTTTCACACTTCGAGAACAAGATAATGTTCCAGGGCTTCTTATGGAATGTAAACAGCTTTGACCAGGAAGGCGTTCAGCTTGGAAAGGTTCTGGCAAAGAAGGTCCTGGCTCATGAGACCGAAGGTGCATTAAAGGAATTCAGCGATCTTTTTGAGATCTGAAAGCTGTAATAAAACAGATTGAAACGCTTATAAGCGGGGAGGCAGAAAGCTTCCCCGTTTTTATTTTTATATAAGGTAAGCACTTTCGCTAAAATATCGGACTAAATTCTATATAAAAATTTAACAAAAAAGTTCTTTTCAAAATAAAGAAATTGAGATATGATAAAAAAGTCATATACTTGTATACAAGTATGCAAGTTATGCCGCTGGGGAAAAAGAGAGGAAATAATGAAGGTAGTTACGAAGAATTCACGGGAGACAGCAAGGGATTATGCGCTCAGGGTAATGAAGGAAAACATCCTTTCGCTGGATCTAAAACCCGGAACGTCGATATCGGAGAATGAGCTTTCGGCAGAACTCAAGATCTCACGCACGCCGGTAAGAGAGGCGATAATCGAGCTGTCAAAGGCATATCTGATAGAGATTTATCCCCAGAGGGGAAGCTTCATATCGCTGATCGATCCCAAGATGGTCGAGGAAGCCAGGTTTTTAAGAAAGATAACCGATATGGCAGTTATTGAAGCAGCCTGTGACGAGATCGATGAAGACGGAATAAAACTTCTTGAAGATAATGTATCACTTCAGGAATACTACCTTTCAAAGGGAATGGCGGATAAGATATTTGAGCTGGATAATCAGTTTCATAAAGATATCTATGTTATAGCAAAGAAAGACATCATTTATGAAATACACTCAACGCTGATGATCCATTTTGACAGGGTCAGAAATCTTTCGGTAGCCACGGTCAAGGATTTCAAAGTGGTAGGAGATCATCGCAACATGCTCGAGGCGATCAAGGCAAAAGACAAAAAGACTGCTGCTGAGCTTGTTGATAAACATCTGAACAGATATCAGATAGATGAGAAGGAAATAAGAAGCAAGAAACCGGAATATTTCAAAGATTGAGATGTAGTAACAAGGAGGTTTAACGTGATCAGATTTAAAAAGAAACCAAAGGTTCAGACCCCTCACAAAAAAGTGGATTTCAAGATGTATATGAAGAGGTACTGGCAGCTGTACCTGCTTTTGGCGCTGCCGCTGATCTATCTGCTCGTATTTAAATACAGCCCCATGTACTATGTAATGATAGCTTTCAAGAAGTACAGTATAGTACAGAAGGTTTCCGAGATGCCCTGGGCTAAGAACCATGGTTTTGAGTATTTTATAAAAGCCTTCAGTAACAAGGATTTTCTGTATGCCCTCAGGAATACTATCTTCCTTAACCTGCTGGATATAATCGTGGGCTTCCCGGTTCCTATCATATTCGCCCTGCTCCTTAACGAACTGCGTTTGAAGTTCTTTAAGAAAACGGTGCAGACGATCGCTTACATGCCTCACTTCCTTTCATGGGTCATCATTTACGGACTTGCACTTCAGCTGTTCACACCTTCGAGCGGTCTGGTAAACATGCTGATCCAGAAGATGGGCTTTGCGCCGGTACACTTCCTGGACAGCGGCTCCGGATGGGTCGCCACGTATATAGGCCTGGGTGTATGGCAATCATTCGGTTGGAACTCCATCATTTATCTGGCAGCAATATCGGGCATATCCCCCGAGCTGTATGAAGCGGCTTCCGTGGACGGCGCCAACAGATGGCAGAAGATGTGGAACATAACGCTGCCCTCCATCAGACCTACCATAGTAGTGCTTCTGATACTTGCTCTTGGTAATGTGCTTGGATCAAACTTCGACAGACCTTTCGCATTGCAGAATAACGCGGTGCTCAGGCAGGCAGAGGTTATTTCGACCTTCGTATACAAAAACGGTATTAAGGGACTGCAGTTCTCACTTACCACAGCAGTGGGTCTGTTCCAGTCTATCGTAAATGTTGTGTTCCTGTTACTCGCCAACTGGTTCTCACGTAAGATGGGCGAGCGCGGAATAGTGTAGGAGGTTGTTATGAAGATACAAGTTGATGATACAAGCAGAGAGATACATTCGTTAAGAACAAAGATAGGAGACTGGATCATAATTTTTGTGTGCGTGATCATAGCGCTTATATGTCTCATACCTATGATCAACCTTCTGGCCAGATCGTTATCGGGGGCCGATTATCTGGTAAAGCATGAAGTTTATCTGTTGCCCAAGGGATTCAATTTCGATGCATATATCACGGTATTTAAGGATCCGAAATATCTTAAGGCTTTCGGATGGACTGTACTGCTTACAGTGATCTGTACCGTATTAAGCCTTGTAATGAGCACACTTTGCGCATTCCCTCTTATCTTCAGTGAGCTCAAAGGCAGAAATGTGATAAATGCTTTCATCACGATAACCATGTTCTTCAATGCAGGTACCATACCTAACTACCTGCTTATGCAGAACCTGCACCTTTTGGATAATCCCCTGGTGCTTATAATTCCCGGATGTTTAAGCGTATACAACATGATAATCCTGAGGAGTTTCTTCTACGGCATACCGGATTCGCTTAAGGAATCCGCAGAGCTGGACGGAGCAAGCTACTTCACGATACTTACAAAGATATACCTTCCGCTTTCAAAGCCTGTTCTTGCAACACTTGCGCTTTTCTATGCGGTAGGAAGATGGAACGGTTATTCGGATGCTCTTATGTATATGAAGGATAAGAACTTCTTCCCCTTACAGCTGCTCCTGTATAACATCCTTAATAACTTAAGCCAGGTTGAGGTTGCTACACAGGAAGGTTTCTCCACACCGGGACTTCATGAATCTCTTAAGGCTGCGATCGTTATGTTCTCTACGATCCCCATCCTTTGCATCTATCCCGGATTGCAGAAGTACTTCATCCAGGGTGTTACCCTTGGAGCTGTAAAGGAATGATCAATGTGTTTTGACGGCAATGACGCCGTTAAATATAAGCCTATAAAGGAGGAAAGCAAAAAATGAAAAAGAGACTTTTGTCAATGCTTCTTGCCGGAACTATGGTGGTTTCAATGGCAGGTTGTACAAGCGGAGGCGGTGATGCAGAGCCTACCGGTGTTGGTACTCCCGATCCCGAAACACCTGTAACCCAGCAGACCTACGAGGAAGACCACAATGAGATCGAAGGCGGAAGCGCTTCTGAGCTTGTGGACGGAAAGTTTGCGGAGACCAGAAAGATCACCGTTGAGGTTTATGACCGTGGTAACGACGGCGGATCAGATCCTACCAACAACATGTATACCGATTATATCAAGAAAGGTATGCTCGAGGATCACAACGTAGAAGTTGAGTTCGTATCAGTTGGCCGCTGGTCAGAGGTTGATGATATCAATAACCTTCTGGCAGCAGGCACAGCTCCTGATATCTGCTTAACCTATTCTTATCCTACCATCCAGACCTATGCAGACATGGGCGGTGTTATCGATCTTCAGAACTATGTTGTTGATTACAAGAACGATATCCCCAATCTCTGGGATTGGCTGGGAACCACCAATATGTATTGGGATAAGAGCGTAACCGACGGTACCCTCTGGGCTATCGAAGGAAAGCGCGCTAACAACAACCGTATCGTAACCTTCGTTCGTAAGGACTGGCTTGATAAGCTTGGACTTAAGGAGCCCACTACTACTCAGGAGTTCCACGATATGCTGGTTGCATTCAAGGACAATGCTGATACTCTGCTTGGCGCAGATGCAGACAAGATGGTTCCTTTCTCCTGCTCAGTTGACGTAGGCTGGAGAGCTGCTCTTATAATCGAATCCAAGATGGATCCCAACATCACCGATAAGGAACTGTATGTAAACGGTTTCGATGACAGAAAGCTTACCCAGAACGGAACCAAGGACGCTATGAAGCTCCTTAACGGCTGGTACAACGAAGGCCTTATGTGGGACGAGTTCATTCTTCATGACGGCGATACCGCAGAAGATGACATGATGAAGGCAGGTTATGTAGGCGCATTCATGCACAACTGGGACTATCCTTTCCGTGGCGGTGAGGATTCCATCCAGGCTAACCTTAAGAGGATCGTAGGCGATGACGCTAAGTTTGTTGCAGTTGACTGCTTCGAGGCTTCCAACGGCCAGTATATCAAGTATTGCGACTCTACCGCAGGTGACAGAAAGATCTTCTTCCCTACCACCAACGATGAGCCTCTTGCATCTCTGCTTTACCTTGACTGGATCTCTGATCCTGCCCATATTGAATATCTGCAGTGTGGTGATGAGGGCGTGACCCACACCGTACTTGATGATGGCGCATATGCATTCATGACAACTACCGGTGACGCTATAATGAACTCCGGCCAGAACATCGATATGACCATCACCTGCAACGGACTTCACCTTTCAACAGATGACCTTACCCGCAGATCAATGTACAACAACTATCCTCCCTGCGATCCTGAAGATGTTAAGAAGGCTGATGATGTAGCTAACAACGGCAAGAAGCCTGCTAAGAACTCCAAGATCACTACCATCGAAGCTGAGACAGGTATGGGCGAAGCTCTTAACTCAAAGAGAAACGTTCTTTATGATAACGTTCTTAAGTGCAAACCCGAAGAGTTCGATGCTCAGTGGGAAGAGTACATGAGCGATTATCTTACCTCAGGCGGACAGGCTATCATCGATGAGCGTACTGCAGCTTGGGAAAAGCTTTACGGTGACAAGGTAACTCTTGAGTGATCCGCAGCTTTGTAAGCAACAATGTGTTATGATAACGGCGCCCTGCAAAACAGGGCGCTGTTTTATCCAAAAGTCAAAATTGATACATGCAGCATCCTGATACTTGCATTTTTAGCGGGATGTGCTATAATCACAAGCAATACAGCGCTGACGGAGACCGATTCCGTTGTCACCGCATTACAGAGAGATGCCGCCTGCTGAGAAGGCATCATGCGGATACGGAGGAGACCGCTCCCGAGCTTCATGCGAGAAAGCAAAATGCGTAAGCATGACGCGCTCCCGGCGAAACAGGGGATAATGAGTTAAAAGTCAAGGTGGAACCGTGCTTATTCAGGCACCCTTGGGAACAGGGTGTTTTTTTGTTTGAAATACAGTGTATTTAAGAAAGGAGCAGATTATGAAGATCATCTACAAAGACGGAACGACCGGGGAATGCCCCGAAGAGGAGGTAACGCACGTACTGCGTCACTCTGCAGCTCACATCATGGCGCAGGCTATACAGAGGCTTTATCCGGATGCGGATTTTGCATATGGTCCCGCAACAGAAAGAGGTTTTTATTATGATGTGGATCTGGGCGACAAGAAGCTTTCGGACGAAGATCTGGCAGCTATCGAAGCCGAGATGAAAAAGATCACGAAAGAGAATCTTCCTTTTAAATCCTTTATATTGGACAGACCGGAAGCTATCAAGCTTATGCATGAGCGCGGTGCAAAGTATAAGGAAGAGCATATAGGCGATCTGCCCGAAGACGCTGTTATAAGCTTCTTCCAGCAGGGCGATTATATCGATATGTGTATAGGACCCCACATCACTTATACCAAGGCTCTTAAGGCGTTTAAGATCACCGGACAGAGCGGCGCTTACTGGAAGGATGATGCAAAGAACAAGATGCTTACCCGTATAAACGGTGTGGCGTTTGCAACGCAGGAAGAGCTTGCCGAATATGAAAGACAGGTGGAAGAGGCAAAAGCACGCGACCATCGCAAGATCGGTAAGGAAATGGGTCTTTTCATGACCGACGATCTGATCGGAAAAGGTCTGCCCATGTTCCTTTCAAGAGGTTATACGATCTGGCAGGAACTGGAAAACTACATACGCCAGAAGGAATTAAAGCTGGGTTATCAGCATGTGCTCACGCCCTGCGTAGGCAGCGTTCAGCTTTATCAGACCAGCGGACACTGGGATCATTACCGCAAGAACATGTTCCCGCCTATGGAAGTGGAAGGCGAGACCTTCGTGCTCCGTCCCATGAACTGCCCTCATCACATGATGATATACGCAAACAAGCCTCACAGCTATCGTGAGCTGCCTATCCGCATCGGTGAGATAGCGCATGACTTCCGCTTTGAAGCCAGCGGTACCCTTAAGGGCATTGAGCGCGTGCGTCACTTCTGCCAGAATGACGCCCACCTCTTTGTTACGCCTTCGCAGATAAAGGATGAGTTCAGCAAGGTTGTTGATCTTATACTGGATGTATACAAGGACTTTGGCATAACGGATTACCGCTGCGTGCTCTCACTGAGAGACCCCGCAGATACGGAGAAATACTATCCCGACGACGAGATGTGGAATACCGCAGAGAATTCGCTCCGTCATGTTCTTAACGATATAGGGCTTGAGTATACCGAGGAGATAGGCGAGGCCGCATTCTACGGTCCCAAGCTGGACGTTAACGTTAAGCCTGCCGTAGGCGCAGAGATAACGCTTTCGACCTGCCAGCTTGATTTCTGCCTGCCTCAGAAATTTGACCTTAAGTACATAGACAGCGACGGAACCGAGAAGACCCCTGTAGTGCTGCACCGCGCCATCATGGGAACACTGGATCGTTTTATGGCATTCATAATTGAGCAGACGATGGGTAAATTCCCCACCTGGCTGGCTCCTCTTCAGGTAAAGGTGCTTCCTGTCAGCGAGAAGACTAACGATTATGCTGCTAAGGTAAATGAAGCGCTGCAGAATGCCGGAGTGCGTACACTGCTGGATGACAGAAACGAAAAGATAGGCTATAAGATACGTGAAGGACAGCAGGTGGACCGTGTTCCTTATATGCTTATCCTTGGACAGAAAGAAGCTGAGGAAGGCACTGTAAGCGTGCGTAAGCGCGACTGCACCGAAAACGAAGTTATGAGTCTTGATGATTTTGTAAATAAAGTTACTGAGGAGATAAAGAACAGGGTAAGATGATTATCCCTATATTTCGGGAGTGTCATTCTGAGGAGCGACTTCCCGGGAGTGTCATTCTGAGGAGCG
>CAMOEK010000006.1:0-39605 GCA_946612125.1 uncultured Lachnospiraceae bacterium
CAGCTATCAGGCGGCGAATGTCAGAGAGTAGGCATAGTAAGGGCGGTGATCAACCAGCCGAAGCTCCTCTTTGCCGACGAGCCTACAGGCGCCCTTAATTCATCTTCGGGACAGGATGTACTGGATGTATTTACAGAGCTTCATAAAAGCGGACAGAGTATAGTGATGGTAACGCACGACATAAAGACGGCGCTGCGCGGATCAAGGGTGATCTATCTCAGGGATGGCGGCATAGTCGGAGAGCACAGGATGCCGGATTACGGAACTGAAGAAAATAAGCAGCGCAGGGGATCATTACAGGATTTCTTAAACGAGATGGGATGGTAGGTTATGAAAAAGATCTTAAGAATATCATTTGCAAATATAAAAAAGCATAAAAAAGAGTCGGTCCTTTTTCTGATCCTTATCACGCTGGGAATGGTGCTGCTTTCTGCGTCAGTATCAGCGGTAACGGGGATCGAAAAGATCACGCCCCGGATGGTGGAGGAAAGCGGATGCTATAAAAATCTTGTATCTATCAGGCAGGATCATTACTCAGACCGCTATCTTGAATTTCTTGAGGATAAGGCGGATGTAGAAAGTTTTGATCATACAAGCTTCATTACGGATATGATCAAAGTAAGGACTAAGGATGAGGGCGACATTCTGGCAGATATCAGCTTTGTCCCGCTTAGCGGTGAATGCAGGATGGAAAGCTTTGAGCCTGATCCTGAGTTTGGGACTGTGGCTCATCCTATAGTGCTTGCATCCGCCAACAGAGATAAATTTGAGCTTTCCGAAGGAGATGACTTCACGATCATCTGGGATAATAAAGAATTCACATTCACTGTTACTGGATTTTACGAAACAGGGATCTGGAATTACGGGACCAAAGCGGTGGTAAACGAAGATGATTTTGCCTATCTGGAAAACGTTATGGATGACCGCTTTGAGATGATAGGCATAAATACCGCTGCCGGAGCTGATGAGCAAAGTGTGCTTTCCGGTTTTAAAGCCTTCGCGGAAGAAGCTTCAATAAACGATCTCTCAGGTTCCTGGGATTCGTCTGCTTATGAAGAAACTCTTGCAAACAATAATATAAATATGTCGATACTTAGCATCATTACAATGATAATGTCGGCAGTGATAGTGATCGCTATCATGATAATGATCAGATTCCGCATTGTTAGCGATATTCAGGAACAGATCGTATCGATCGGGGTATTGGAAGCGATAGGATACACATCGGGACAGATCGCAGCTTCATACATTGCGGAGTATGTACTGATCGCTCTTGCCGGCGCGTTGATCGGAGCGGCTCCTGCAATGATAATGGCAAAAGGACTACTTAAAAATGCAGCTTCAAGTGTATACTATGGCGGACCGCTTACGGTTCCGGCTGCTCCGGTATTTATCTGTACAATGGCGGTAATTGCCTTTGTCGGGATCACGGCGTTAAGCAGAGCATGCACGGTCAAAAAGTATCCTCCTGTAATGGCTTTCAGAAAGGGTATCGAAACACACAGTTTCAAAAAGAACATCCTGCCGCTGGCGAAGACAAAAGGCAATGTTCATATCCGCCTTGCCATAAAAGCGCTTTTCCAAAATGCAGGAAATCATCTGGGATTAACGGTATGTATAATGGCCTGTACGGTATTAGCGCTGACAGGCTTTATACTGGGGACTTTCTTTGCAAGTCCGGAAAGGATCCTGAGCTCAGTGTGCGGACATGAACTCTGTGATATAAGGTTAGAAGCGATCGGGGATATCGAGCCGGAGGCTTTTGCGGCAGAGCTTAAGGGAATGCCCGGAGTAAGGCAGGTCCTGACGCCTGCAGTGGGAATCGGAGTGAAGGCAGTAAACGGTAATGTCGGGATGGATAAGGATATCCCGCTTATTGCGGAGGTCTATGAGGATTATTCTGAGACTTCAACGATAATACTTACTAAAGGAAGACTTCCGGAACACGAAAACGAGCTGTGTGTAACAGTCCAGTCGCTTAAGATGATCATCGGAGCCCAAATGGGTGATACCATTACTCTTGAGTACGGAAAAGTAAAGAAGGACTATGTTATAACAGGTATAGTCAATTCTGTGGTCAATCCCAATACGGTCTACATCACAAAAGAAGGATTCAAGCGTATGAATCCTGCATATACGCCGCCGGCTTTCGATATTTATCTGAATGAAGGCACAGACAGTAAGGAATTTGCTGAGCTGCTGAGAGAACGTTACGGAAAAGAGATAGCAGATTATAAGGATGATGAGATAACGGGAGATACTCTTGAAGAAAAGATCAGGGCTGCAGCAGATAAAAAGATGGCAGAGGCAATGACGAAACAGGGAGTCAGCTATATGGAATATGCCATCAGTGTGGGTGATAAGATCATTACGGGCAACACTTCACTTATGAAGATCAAAACCCTGACATTTGAAAGAGAGGATATCGAAGAAGTGGCTGATATGCTCCTTGTATCTTTTGCAGGAATTGCAGGTATCATGATGGCTGTATCAGCGATAGTCGTAAGCCTGATCCTGTCGATCCTGATGGCTTCTACGATCAGGAGACAGTATAAAGAACTGGGGATAATGAAAGGTTTGGGTTATACATCAAGGGAACTTAAGTTCCAGCTGGCGTTTCGCATAGTACCGGTAGCGGTATTGGCAGTTATCCTTGGAACTGTTCTTTCAATACTGCTTATCGGAGTTGTCAACGCATTTGTTTGCAAAGTAATAATTTCGGCTTCTTCCATGGCATTGATGGATATTGTCATACTTATATACTGCTTTATCTGCGCATACATCAGCGCAAGAAGGATAAAAAAGATATCGGTATATGAACTGATCTCTGAATAAGCTGTTTTGTTATATTAAGCAAAGAAACCGGAGGAGAAAATGAAAAAGAAGATAAAAAAGATCTATGCAGGGATAATGATCGGGCTGGCATTAACCGCCTCTGCCGGGGCTTTGGCTGTGAAAGCCGAAGAACCGTCTGATAACAGCAAAGATGCAGAAAAGCATTCGGATTCAGGTACTGCTGTTTTAAATATTGCCTCTGTAAGCAAAATGTATGTCACCACAGCGGTAATGCAGCTGGTGGACAGCGGAAAGGTTGAACTTGACAGACCGGTTGCAGATTACATTACGGATTTTAAAATGGCGGACGAACGCTACAAGGATATCACGGTACGCATGCTGATGAACCATACTTCGGGGCTGATGGGATCGACCTATGCCGGGGCTCTTCTCTTTGATGAAATAAGCATGGATTACCATGATACGTTTTTACAGAAGCTGAAAAGGCAGCAGTTGAAAGCAGATCCGGGCGAGTTCAATTGCTACTGCAACGACGGCTTTACGCTGCTCGAGATACTTGTGGAGCGTGTAAGCGGTTTGAGCTTTACGGAATATCTGAAAGAAAACATAAGCATGCCGCTGAGTCTGGAACATACGGGAACTCTGTGGGACGTGGACCCCAACGGGCAGGTTCCCGTATATATAAATGGCAATGTAAAGCTGGCTAATGCAGTTCCGCAGCTGATAGGCGCAGGAGGCATTTTGTCTGATGCAGAGGATGTATGTAAGTTTGGGACAGCGTTTTTTACAGGAGATAATACCATACTGTCCGAAGAAGCCAAGCGCGAAATGGCAGAGAACAACAGTGTGGACGGCTGTCTGCCGGCCTTTGGTCTGGGGTGGGATAACGTGGAAAAGGAAGAATATGAAAAAGCCGGCGTAAAGCTGCTTTCAAAGGGCGGGGATGCCCTGCATCATTCAAATCTGCTGATAGCGCCGGATGAGAAGATCAGCGTGGCGGTGCTTTCTTCCGGCGGATCCAGCTCAAATTGTGAGGAGATATGTTTAGAGCTTATGGATGTGGCGCTCTCAGAACAGGGGATCGACATAGTGCATCCGGAAAAAGAAAAGCCTGAACTTATCATGGTGCCGGATGAGTACATGAAATATGAAGGTTTATATGCAAATACTGAAAAGACCATGTATATAAGCTTTCCGGATAAACGCTACATGCAGGTACGTTCCGTTACTTCCGAAAATGAGTTTGAACTGCAGTATATGTATACCGCAGACGGCACATTCGTGGAGATGAGCGGAGATGTAAGCTCCGGAAATGCCATTCCGGCTCAGCCGCTGCAGGCATATATGTTTGAGGAAAAGAACGGGCAGGTATATCTTTCACATCCCGAAATGGGCTGCATGCTGGTAAAGGTAAGGGAAAAAAAGGTGGAGGAAAGTGTGCAGAAGGCATGGGATGAGCGTAACGGCTTATACTACTATCTGGTGAGCGGTTCGTATTCAGATACCGCCTATACCGACAACAACCGGATGAAATTGTGTACGAGCGATCAGGCTCCCGGCATGGTAAACGGATACCGGATGCAGGATGAAGACCATGCAGGATATGATCAGATCATGCCCGGAAGCGCCTCAAGGGATATCAGTGATCTGCGCATGGAGAGGATAGACGGGAAAGAATATGCCTGTTTTGATGATCTGGGATTCAGAATGATATCGGAAAAAGATATTCCCGTATTTACGGATAAAGTTACGACGGTAGAGCTTATGTCCGGTGAAGCGAGCTGGTTTAAGATAGATGGGGCAAAGGATGTAACACTAAGGCTTGACATACCTGAAAATGCATCGGTCTATGTATATGATAAATATATGAATATAAAGTATTCCTCTTATATGACCGGATATGGAAACAGGGTTCCTCTGCCGGAGTACGGGATGATCGTCTTTGTCGGCAAGACGGGTCAGAGCGTTGCAGTAAGCACGATAAAGTAAATATATATGGTTAAAAGGCCGCAGAAATGGTATAATATCTGTGGCTTTTTTTGATGCACAGGAGGACAGCATGGACGTAAAATGCCTGATCGTAGATGATGATATTACGATCGCTGAAAATACAGCAGAATACTTTAATATTTTTGACATATCCACCGCATTCGTCACAAGCTATGATGATGCAGTCAGGTTCCTGGAGGAAAACGAAACCTCTCTGGTGCTTCTGGATATCAATCTGGGTGAGAGGTCGGGCTTTGAACTGTGTAAGAAGATCCGCCGGGAATTTGACATGCCGATCCTTTTTATCAGCGCAAGAAAGAGTGATGATGATATCCTTACTGCTTTGAATATCGGCGGCGATGATTATATAAGCAAGCCTTTTACCATGAGCATTCTTCTTGCAAAGGTTAAGGCGGTCCTTCAGCGATATGAAAAAGCCGTGAGCATGGCAAAGGCTGCGGAGAATACGCCGGTACAGGCTGATAATACCTCCGTCAGATCAGAGGCTGCAATATATATAGCCGAGAATATATTTCTTGATACTTCTACACACAAGCTGGTAAAGAACGGCGAAGAGACAGAACTCAAAGTAAGGGAGTATAACATGCTCCTGTACATCCTGAAAAACAGGGGAAGAGTCGTTACAAAAGATGAACTGCTTAAATGTGCCTGGGAGGATGAATTTATCGGAGAAGGCACACTGCCGGTCCATGCCAGGCGTATACGCATGAAGCTGGAAGACGACCCTGACGATCCTAAGATACTCAAGACTATCTGGGGCGTTGGATATATTATTGAATAATGAAGGGCATTCGAAAGTTCTTTTTGTATTTCACTATATTGCTTGTTATTTCAGTCGCGCTTCTTTTTTTGGCTGCGGGATCGTTTCATCATGCCACAGTAGACGGTATAAAACTTAATGATATAGTTCAGACCGCAAAGGAAAACTGGGACGATCTGAGCATTCTGGATAAAAAAGCCTTTGATACAGATCTGCTGATCCTGGACAGCAATGATCAAAGGCTGTATGTAAAGCCGGAGAAGACATTCGCGGATGTGAACGGAGTGCTGGATGCCATTAAAGCGGGCATGATCACAGCGCCTGTAAATGAAGGCAGTCTGTATATGGGGACAGTGGTCGTACCGGATCCGGCGATGGCGGCTTACCGCAATACAGTACGTGATATCGCTGTGCTCACGGCGCTTATCATAGCGCTGCAGCTGATATCGTATCTTGTTTTTCTGCATTTTATTAATCGAAGCATAGCTGCGCCTTTTAAACGCATGAAGGAATTTGCAGCGCTTGTGGCGCAGGGAAGACTGGATGAGCCGCTGGTGATGGACAGGAATAATATCTTCGGGGCTTTCACGGAATCCTTTGATATCATGCGGGAGGAGCTCAAAGCATCAAAGCAGAGGGAAACGGAGCTTAAGATGAAGGAGAAAGAGCTGATAGCGTCTTTAAGCCATGATCTTAAAACTCCGGTTACCGGGATAAGGGCTATCTGCGGCGTACTATCTGTAAAGCTTCAGGATGAGTATCTGAAGGCAAAGGTAGATAATATCGAGCAGAAAACGCTGGAAATAAACACGCTTTTAAATGACCTTCTTTCTTCGACACTGGATGATCTGGGGGAGATGAATGTATGCCCTACGGAAGAAACATCTGATATCCTGAAGACTATAGTAGATGAACATGACGTTCATAACAGGGTAAGAGCAGAGCTTATACCGGAATGCATCCTGAGGATGGATAAAAACCGCATGTCTCAGATCATTGGAAACATCATCAGCAATTCATATAAATATGCGGATACGGATATCGAAATAAGCTACGCCTTCAGCGGGGATTTTCTAAAGATGAGGATAAGGGATCACGGAGAAGGCGTAGATCCGGAAGAGACAGGTTTCCTTACAAATAAGTATTACCGCGGCAAGAAAAACAGCCCCGGTAAAGAAGGCAGCGGATTAGGGCTTTATATATCTGCCGAGCTTATGAAGAAAATGAATGGCAGTCTGGTCTGTATAAGTGACAGTAAAGGATTTGAAGTGATGCTTATGATACCGCTGGCGTGAATGTGCTATGTGAATGTAGGGCGGTATATGGCACAAAGGGAGATAAAATGAAGTTTTTACTGGTTGCGATCAATGCTAAATATATACATTCGAATCCGGCAATCTACTCATTATATGCTTATTCAAAAGATAAATTCGAGCAGTCAATGGAGATCGCTGAGTATACTATCAATCAGAGAACCGAAGATATACTGGCGCAGCTTTATGAGAGAAAACCTGATGCCATAGGTTTTTCATGCTATATCTGGAACTGGAATGCAGTGTGCGGATTACTGGATGATCTGCCCAAAGTATTGCCGCAGACGGATATCTGGCTGGGCGGCCCGCAGGTAAGCTTTGATGCCATGCAGATCCTTGATAAATATCCGTGTTTAAAGGGCATTATGATCGGCGAGGGAGAGGAGACCTTTCGTGAGCTTATGGAAAGATATGACAGGCATGATACTGAGGATCTTTCTGATGTTGCCGGTTTATGCCTTCGATCGGGTTTTACTGCAGCGCGCGGAATGACTGACCTTAGCAGACTTCCTTTTTTATATCACGATACGGAAACGTTTTCCAACAGAATACTTTATTACGAAAGCAGCAGGGGCTGTCCGTACAGATGCAGCTACTGTCTTTCGGCCATAGATAAAAAAGTGAGACTGCGGGATATAGAGCTGGTCAAAAAGGAATTGGATTTCTTTCTGGCAAATAAAGTAAAGCAGGTTAAATTTGTCGACAGGACATTTAACTGTGTACATGAGCATGCGATGGAGATCTGGCGTTATCTGCATGAGCATGATAACGGGATCACGAATTTTCATTTTGAGATATCGGCGGATCTGATCAGTGATGAAGAACTTGAAATGCTCGGAAGATTAAGAGCCGGTCAGATACAGCTTGAGATAGGAGTACAGTCGGTTAATCAGGAAACACTGGCAGCCATAAACCGCAGGATGGATATAGGGCGTCTGGAATACGTCGTCTCAAGGATAAGACAGAAACGCAATATCCATCAGCATCTGGATCTGATCGCAGGTCTGCCATATGAGGATTATCAGAGCTTTATGCGTTCCTTTGACAGGGTTTATGCTATGAAGCCCGATCAGCTTCAACTGGGATTCCTTAAGGTTTTAAGCGGCGCGCCGATAGAGAAAAAGACGCAGGAATACGGCATAGCTTATACAAAGCAGCCGCCCTATGAAGTGCTATATACGAAATGGCTCAGCTATGATGATGTTGTCCGTCTTAAAAAGGTTGAAGAAATGGTGGAGCTGTATTATAACAGTAATCAGTTTGTTAATACCATAGCTTTCCTGGAAAGCTCATTCACTTCAGCATTCAAAATGTTTGAAGAGCTGGCTGGATTCTATGAGGAAAAAGGATATGCTACGAATAATCCTTCAAGAGCGTATCGTTACGAACTGCTGCTGGAGTTTGCCGGATTACATGATCGTGAAAACAGAAAGGTCTATATCGAGCTGCTGACCTGCGATCTGTATCTGCGTGAAAACTTAAAGAGTCGTCCGGCTTTTTGCAAAGCTCTGACAGACGAAAAATATAAAAGATTCAGGCAGGATTTTTACCGCAAAGAAGAAAAAGAAAGACGTTTCCTTCCGGGACTTTGTGAATATGACGCCAGACAGCTTTCGGGAATGACGCATATAGAGGCTTTTTCGTATCCTGTGTGGGATATTAAAGAACTGATCGACAGAAAGAACGGGGGAGCGGAAGTTAAAAAGGATGCGGAAGATACGTATATTCTTTTTGATTATTCAAGGAGGGATCCGCTGACAAAAGATGCTTCAGTCAGTATCATAAAGGATTTTCCGGATTGATCGCATCATATATGAAAATGCTTGATTAAGGAAGGGGAAATAAGATGGATATAAAAAAAGCTCTAAAAAATGAGCTGGCCGGATGGAAAAAATGGCAGGTTCTGTGGATGGTATTCGCTATTCTTGTTATATTGGGCGTGTCGATCTATCAAAAAGACACTGTGTTGGGTATTCTTGCTTCGCTGACAGGAGTGATCTGTGTTATCCTCTGCGGCATGGGAAGGGTATCCAATTATTTTTTCGGGACCATCAATGTTATCCTGTATGCGTATCTCGCATGGAAAGCAAAATACTACGGTGATGTTATGCTGAATCTTTTGTATTATTTCCCAACAAACATTATTGGTTGGATCGCCTGGAGTAAGAATGTTGATTCGGAGACCAATACAGTATATAAGAAAAGGATGAGTATAAAACAGGATATCCTGCTGGTACTGATCAGCGCGGTCGGAGTTGTGGGATACGGATATATACTTAAACTGCTGGGGGGAAATCTTCCGGTAGTAGACAGCATGAGCACCGTGCTCTCTGTAATAGCGCAGATACTGATGATAAAGCGCTATATGGAACAGTGGATAATATGGATAGTGGTTGATGTTGTGTCGGTGATCATGTGGGTTGTTGCGCTTCCTACGGAAGGCGGCAGCATAGCGGTACTTTTGATGTGGAGCGTTTTTCTTGCGAACGCCGTTATAATGTTTGTTAAGTGGCTTAAGGAATCCGCTCAGAAGCCGGATCAGGATAAGGGGACAGAGAAATGAGCGCAGGAAAGAGATATAATGTAGGAATGTATGGCGGATCGTTTAATCCGCTCCATCTGGGACATCTGGAATGCATGATAAAGGCGGCAGGCGCATGCAGGGAATTATATATAGTCATATCATACAGAGATGATGATACAGATATTCCGCTCCGTGTAAAGATCAGATGGGTTTATCAGCTGACAAAGCATATAGGAAACGTAAGGATCATCACGCTTAAAGACCGTGTATCGGATAAAGCCGATTATACGGAAGAATACTGGACTGCGGATTGCAACGAGGTTAAGGAAAAGATCGGAAAGAAGATCGATGTGGTATTCTGCGGCAGCGATTATGATGAGAACAGTTTCTGGAACAGATGTTATGAGGATTCGGAGTTTATAGTATTTCCAAGAAACGAATATAATTCAACGGAGATAAGAAAGGATATATACGGACACTGGGACTGGATGCCGCAGATAGTCAGATCATATTTTACAAAGAAGGTTTTGCTTATAGGCGGGGAGAGCGTGGGTAAATCGACATTGAGCATTAATCTGGCAAACTATTTTAATACGGTATGTCTTGAAGAGGTGGGCAGAGAACTTTCCGAGCTTTCCGGTACCGATGTATATATGCTGCCCGAAGACTTCACAAGGATACTTGTGGAGCATAAGGCAAAGGAAATGCGGCTGCTTGAGCAGAGCAATAAAGTCTTTATAGAGGATACAGACTGCCTTATAACTAAGTTTTTTCTTGATTTCCTTGAAGATGCGGAGGCTGAAAAAAACTCTCAGCTGGCGGAGGCCATAGCGCAGCTGAATTCTTATGATCTGATATTGTTCCTTGAGCCTGATGTGGAATGGGTACAGGATGGCGACAGGAGCGAGGTGATAGCGGCGGATCGTGAAAAATACTCTGCAAAGATAAAGGAGCTCTATAAGAAACATGGTTTTACGTTCAAAGTGATAAGCGGCGATTACAACAGCCGCTTTGACAGGGCGGTAAAGCTCATTAAAGATATCCTGCAATCATAGATTTGTGATAGTAATATATCAAAATGTGATATTTTTCCCTGTGATCATAAATTATAATCATGTGAAGCTGAATATCAGAGATAAATAGGCTTTAATGCCTTAGGGATGATAAAGGAGTGGATTTGAGAAAATGATCACATCGGGAAAAGAGAAAAAAGCAGTGCTTAATATGACTGAAGGGAAGCCCATGGGGCTTCTTCTGAGGTTTGCCATACCCATGCTGATAGGCAATATTTTTCAGCAGCTGTATAATCTGGCTGATTCAGTGATAGTAGGCAAACTTGTTAATGCCGATGCTCTGGCAGCAATAGGAGCCTCATCTTCGGTGACTTTTTTGTTTTTTGCCCTGTGCAACGGCATAGGCTCGGGCGGAGGCATAATCACTTCGCAGTTTTTTGGCAACGGCAATACGAAGGCTGTCAAAAAATGCATCACCAATACCGGATATATAATGATGGTATTTCCTACGATAGTCGGTATAGGGGCGTATTTTCTTGCGAGACCCATACTTGAACTGCTTAAGACACCCGTCGAGATCATGCCGGATGCTTTGGCATATATCAGGATAATGTGCATAGGCATAGTATTTGTTTCGCTGTACAATTATATTGCTTCGATGCTGAGAGCGCTTGGGGATTCGAAGACCCCGTTGTACTTCCTTATCATATCCTGCATCATAAACGTTGGGCTGGATTTTTATTTTGTCTATAAGCTGCGCCTGGGTGTAAGAGGGGCAGGTATTGCGACCGCCATATCGCAGCTCCTGTCAGGAGCTGCCTGCATAATATATGCGGTAAAGACAAATCCATACTTTAAGTTTTCCAAAGAGGATTTTGCTTTTGATAAAAGACTTACTCGTCAGGTGATAAGACTGGGCGTGCCGCTTTCGCTGCAGTTTGGTCTTATAGCAATATCCTGCATGGCGCTGCAGAGAGTCGTAAATTCCTTCGGACCGGCGGCAGTGGCGGCCTTTACAGCTACCAGCAGGATCGAGCAGCTTATCCATCAACCCTATCAGACATTGGGAACATCGCTGTCTACTTATACAGGCCAGAACTTTGGCGCAGGTAAAGACAGGAGGATCGTAGAGGGATATCGTAAAGCACTGTTATTTATGGCGCTTTTTTCACTTGCCATGCTTCCGATAATGCAGATCTTTGGACGTGATATCGTCAGCGTATTTCTTAAGGAAGAAGAGGCTGACGTTATCGATATGGGGGCTAAGGCTTTGCGGATAACGAGCTTATTCTATGTTTCCCTGGGGCTGATCTATGTTGTAAGAGGAGTGCTCAACGGGCTGGGAGATGCGCTCTTTGCGCTTATCAACGGAATAGTGGAAGTGATAGGAAGATTCACGGTTCCTTTTATCCTTACCGGCGTAGCGGCTATAGGACTTTGGGGGATATGGTGGGCTTCCGGCATTGTATGGTTTTTGAGCGGGGTAACAGCCTGGCTGAGATATGTTTTTTATAAAAGGAAAGTGCTTGGCCGGGGGCCTGACGCTGTCGTATGACAAAAATGTCACATTATTGTCATATGATCCGATTTTATAAAAGATCCTGTTTCGTTAATATATGTTTATCAAGTGAAACGGGAGGAGAATAAAATGACAATACTTGACGTTAAAGAATTAAAGAAGACCTATACCGGACGTTTTGGCGGTAATAAGGTTGAGGCGCTTAAAAATGTAAGTTTTACAGTTGAAGAGGGCGAATATGTCGCTATTATGGGAGAGTCCGGTTCAGGAAAGACCACTCTTCTGAATATACTGGCTGCATTGGATAAACCTTCGGGCGGCAGTGTTATGCTGGATGGCAAAGATCTTTCGGAAGTTAAGGATGCTGCTCTTGCATCGTTCCGACGCGAAAATCTTGGTTTTGTCTTTCAGGAATTCAATCTGATGGATACCTTTTCCCTCAAGGACAATATACTTCTTCCTTTGGTACTTTCCGGTAAAAAAGTTGCTGAGATGGAAGAGAAGATAGGGCCCATAGCGGAATCGCTGGGGATAGCGGAGATACTTGACAAATATCCTTATGAGGTATCCGGCGGGCAGAAACAGCGTGCTGCAGCAGCCAGGGCGCTGATCACTGATCCAAAGCTTATACTTGCCGATGAGCCTACAGGAGCGCTGGATTCTCAGTCTTCTGCAGACCTCTTGCGCGTGTTTGAAAAGATGAACAAGGCGGGGCAGACCATATTAATGGTAACGCACTCAACCGATGCTGCCTCGCACGCCAACAGGGTGCTGTTCATACGTGACGGCGTAGTGTTCCATCAGATCTACCGCGGAGAGGCGTCAAACGAGGAGCTCTATCAGAAGATATCCGATACCCTCACGATGCTCAGGAAAGGCGGTGAGGCAAGATGAGTCTTTATCTGAGAATGGCGCTTCAGAATATCAGAAAAAACGCGCGCTTTTTTATCCCGCGCATCCTTACCGAAGCCGGGCTTTTAGCATGTTACTTTATCGTATATACGCTTTATCGTGATGAGCGCATAAGGCAGGTAAGGGGCGGATCATATCTTCCTTTTTTCATGTTTATAGGAGTTGTGGTCATAACGCTTCTTTCGATCATACTGATGCTCTATACGAACAGCTTTCTGATGAAGCAGCGCAAGCGTGAATTCGGACTCTATAATGTGCTGGGCATGGAAAAGAGACATGTGGTAAAAGTGCTTTTCCATGAGTCGCTGATAAGCAGTGTCTGCAGCATTATTACGGGCATAATACTCGGCATCATTTTCTATAAACTGAGTTCACTTTTTATCTGCAGGCTTTTGGGAGTGGAATCCATACTTGGTTTTTATTATATTTCGGCAAAGATGATCGTTCCCGCAGTGGCCGGTTTTGTTATTATCGATGTTTTCACTTATATATGCAACTGTATAAGCATCGCGCGTATGAAGCCGGTGGAATTGATGGCCAGCATACATACGGGCGAAAAGGAGCCTAAGGTGAAATGGCTGACCTTTATAACAGGTATCCTCTGCCTTGCAGGCGGCTATTATATCGCTCTGAGCGTCAAGAATCCGCTGGGCGCGTTATCACTCTTCTTTGCGGCAGTACTGCTTGTGATAGTGGGAACATATTACCTCTTTATGAGCGGCACCATATTTGTGCTGAAGCTGCTTAAGAATAAAAAAGAATACTATTACAGGCCGGGACATATGACAGCTGTATCGGGACTGCTGTATCGAATGAAGCAGAATGCCGTGGGGCTTGCATCTATATGCATACTGGCAACAGGAGTTCTGGTCATGATCTCTACAACGGTGAGTCTGTATGCCGGGGCGGAGGAGATGCTTCGGAAAAGCTTTTCAAAAGAACTGTATATGGAGACTTATTATTTCGACGGGGATGGAAATGATCATTCGGTTCCTACGGAGGTAATGGCCGATATAGTTTATGAAGCATCAAAAAAACGCGGCCTTGAGGTAGAAGCTGTTACGCAGCAGCATTATCTGGAGGTAGCATTTTCCTTTGATAACGGGGTATGCATTACGGACCGTTCCGGAGGAAATATGATGGATGCGGTACAGTTCTTCTTCATGACAGAAGAAGAATATATAAAGCTTACGGGTGAGAAATTGGGGCTTTCGGGAGATGATATAGCATTTAAGGTGATAAATGCCGGGAGTTCATCAGAGAATTATAAGGGAAATGTTATAAACATAGGCGGGATCGATCATAATATAGTCAAAAGACCGGAAGTGTATCCGGTAAATCTGACCGCGATAAGCGTATTTGCCCATTACGGAGTGGTGGTTTCGGATGATGAAGCGCTGGAAGATATATTCAGGATACAGAGTGAGGCGTATGGCGGGAACGCATCGACAATGACCGAAAGGATAGAGGTAAAATATGCTGACAGAAATGCGGCGCGCGAAGCCGGAGAAGCACTCAGTGACGATATCAGATCGGCAGTCAGAGCATATGTATCCGGTCTGCAGGGGCAGCAGGAAGAAAATGATGTAAGAGTGTATCTGGATACGCTGTGGCAGGCGGAATCCGATTATTCCAGCATGTACGGATCATTCCTCTTCCTGGGGATACTGCTGGGCTTTGTATGTCTCTTTGCAACCGCTCTGATCATATATTACAAACAGATCTCCGAGGGTTACGAAGATCGGAACCGCTATCAGATCATGACAAAGATAGGCATGAGCCAGAAAGAAGTAAAGAAGAGCATAGGCAGTCAGGTGCTGCTGGTATTCTTCCTGCCTCTGATCGTTGCCGGGATACATATATGCTTTGCTTTCCCGCTGCTTAAAAAATTATTGAACCTTCTCATGCTCTCCAATACCATGCTGTTTGTTGTATGCACAGTAATTACTTTCCTTGTATTTGCATTGGTTTATGTTATGATATACGGGGTAACGGCAAAGCATTATTACAGGATAGTAAGGTAGTATCGTAAGGTATATCGGAGGAATGGCATTGTACCGCATATTTCTGGTGGAAGATGATCACACACTGGCGCAGGCGATACAGAAGTCGCTTGCTGAGTATGGCAACGAGCTGAAGATAGCGTCGGATTTCAGGGATATCATGAAGGAATTTGAGGAGTACCGGCCGCAGCTGGTACTCCTTGATATCAAATTGCCTTTCTATAACGGTTTTCACTGGTGCAGCGTTATACGCAGGACTTCGGTGGTGCCGATCATCTTTCTATCATCAGCGGCAGACAACATGAACATAGTTACAGCCATAGGAATGGGGGCGGACGATTTTATAGCCAAGCCGGTGGATCCGATGGTGCTTAATGCCAAGGTTATGGCAGCGCTTCGCAGAACCTACGAGATAGGAGGCAGTAATACGCTTGAATTTCACGGCGCTGAGCTTCAGCCGGACAGGGCGCGTGTGGAATACGACGGTAAGAGCATAGACCTTACAAAAAATGAACTGCGCATCCTGCAGGTGCTAATAGAGAATAAGGGCAGGATAGTCAGCCGTGACGATCTGATGAATGCCTTATGGCAGAGTGACATATATGTAGAGGAGAACACGCTTACAGTCAATGTCGGAAGGCTCAGAAAAAAGCTTGAAGAGAACGGCCTGAAAAATGTTATAGTGACCAAACCGGGAAGCGGGTATATTATCGAATGACACCGGAAAGAAAAAAAGCTGTTTTTAAAGACTGTCTTAAGCAGTTTGGTTTAACATTTGTACTGTATTTTTTGAATATGGCTCTTATTATGGTCGTTTTTTTACTTTACGATCTGAATACAGAGCCTTTTTTATTTGTTTTTGCAGTGAGCCTGTTGGGCCTGCTTATCATTTTCGGGATACATTTCTTAAAGGAATTGCAGAAGGCTGAGATACGCTCACGTAAGTTAAGCGTGATCTTAAGCGAATGGAATGATCTTCCGGCGGCAGAAAGCCTTTCCGAAGAAGATCTCTGTGATATGATAGAAGCGTTGGGCAGGGAAGTTGAGAAAATGCGCATGGAGATTTCGGAAGAAAAGAAGGATATGCAGGATTTCTACACGGCCTGGGTCCATCAGGTAAAAACGCCTATAGCGGTCATGAAGCTGGCACTCGGGGGAGCCGGGGAGACCGATAAGCGCGAACTGGCGGAGGAATTATTCAGGATAGAGCAGTATACCGATATGGTGCTGGCCTATCAGCGGCTGGGGAGCAGCAGTAACGATCTGCTTATAAGAGAATATGAGCTGGATGAACTTATACGTGAAGTGATACGGAAGTTTGCTCCGCAGTTTATACATAAGAAACTTAAACTGCAATATGAAGGCACGGATATAAAGCTGGTGACCGATAAAAAATGGTTCATGGTCATATTGGATCAGCTTATTTCGAATGCGCTTAAATATACCCCAAGCGGATCGGTGAGCATCAGCATTGTGAATGGAGAACTCTGCGTAGCGGATACCGGCATCGGGATAGCGCCTGAGGATCAGCCGCGGATATTTGAAAAGGGCTATACAGGCATAAACGGAAGGCTTAATGAAAAATCCAGCGGATTGGGATTATATCTTTGCGGAAAAGCAGCGGGGTTATTGAATCTGCCTGTGCGTGTGGAGAGCAGGCCCGGAGGCGGCAGTCGTTTTTATCTTAACATTTCTCAAAAACAAAATTGATAATCATTCTCAAATATATTGACAGGGATCAAACTCATTGCTATAATCGGGAACTGTTCTCAAATTATAGGCGGGAGGATAATAATAATGAGTGAAAGATCCATGTACAGGACAAAGCAGCGGGAAATGCTGTTGGAATATCTGGAAGGAAAGCAGGGAGTGCATATCACTGCAGCCGATGTATGCGAGTATTTTCAGGAGCAGGGAGCTCAGATAGGGCAGTCTACGGTATACCGCCAGCTGGAAAAACTGGTGGATGAAGGCCTGATAAACAAATATATAGTTGACGGGGTGAGTCCGGCCTGTTTTGAGTATGTAAGTCCGGAAAGCCATGAGGATGCATCAGTGTGTTACCACTGCAAGTGCGAAAAGTGCGGCGCGCTGATCCATATGCATTGTGAGGAAATGGAAGAGATACAGTCGCATCTTCTGGCAGAGCATAAATTTAAGATGGATCCCATAAGAACGATATTCTATGGTCTGTGTGAACACTGCGCCAACTATTTCGTTCTGATACTGGCTGCCGTGATCCTGAGCCTTGGCTTGACGGGCTGCGGTGTCGCGGGCGTGAGCAATGCAGGGGACGAAAAGAGTTTCAGCATCGTAACGACCATTTTTCCCGAATATGACTGGACACTCAATATCCTGGGAGAAAATCCTGCAGGAGCGGAACTTACCATGCTTTTGGATAACGGAGTCGATCTGCACAGTTTCCAGCCTACGGCAGCAGATATACTTAAGATCTCAACCTGCGATATGTTCATATATGTTGGCGGTGAGTCAGATTCATGGGTAAAGGATGCCCTTAACGAAGCGCACAATAAAGATATGGTAGTGATAGATCTGCTGGATGTATTGGGAGATGCCGTTAAGGAAGAAGAGGTAGTAGAAGGCATGCAGGCCGAGGAGGAAGAGGAAGGCGAAGAAGAGGAGAAAGAAGGCCCTGAATATGATGAACACGTGTGGCTTTCGCTTAAGAATTCCGTGATACTGGTCGATGGCATAGCTCAGTCGCTGGAGGAGATAGACCCGGACAATGCAGAGGTATACAGAGCTAATGCTTCAGCCTATACAGCAAAACTGAAAGACCTTGACAGCCGGTATGCAGAGGTTTTCGCGAATGGAAGCGTAAAGACCCTGCTATTTGGAGACCGCTTTCCTTTCAGATATATGGTAGATGATTACGGAGTTGACTATTATGCCGCGTTTGTAGGCTGCTCGGCAGAGACCGAGGCAAGCTTTGAAACTATAGCTTTTCTGGCTCAGAAGCTTGATGAGCTTTCACTGCACAGCGTAATGACGATAGAGGGCTCGGATCACCGTCTGGCCCAGACGATAATCAACAGCACTGCTTCAAAGGACCGGCAGATACTGGCGCTTGATTCCATGCAGTCTGTTACTTCAAAGGATGTAGCGGACGGAGCAAGTTATATAAGCATCATGGAAAAGAATCTGGAGGTTCTGAAAGAGGCAGTAAAATAGAGCTTATGACGAAATAATAAAAATACTTGTAATTTGCCGGACGAGTATCTATAATATATGAAGTTTTGTTAACCAATATAATACGAAAGGAATGGTTTAAGGTAATGAGCGAAAGCGCAAAGAAGTCCGGTGGCTGGCGTGAGAACAAATGGGTGCGCGCTGCTATTCCGGCATTGTTGCTGCACTGCAGCATTGGTACTGTGTATTGCTGGTCGTTGTTTTCTCAGGAGATAGCTGATTATATCGGCTTTTCAAAAGGAGCAACAGAGTGGGCATTCTCATTTGCAATCTTCTTCCTGGGAATGAGCGCTGCTTTCCTTGGAAACATAGTTGAAAAGGATATACACAAATCTTCACTTATCGCAACTATCTGCTTTGCGGCAGGTATGGCGCTTACCGGATTCTTCATATATTATGGCGGACAGAATAAAGGAAATGTTCTGGCGCTCGTAGGTATATATGTAAGCTATGGTTTTATAATGGGTATAGGTCTTGGTACCGGATATCTTTCACCTGTAAAGACTCTGATGCTCTGGTTCCAGGATCGTAAAGGTCTGGCTACCGGACTTGCGGTTGCAGGTTTCGGGGCGGCAAAGGCTATCGCATCACCCATCATGACATCGATGTTAAACGGTCTGGGAGAGGGCGGCATCTATAAGATGTTCCTTATCCTTGCTGCAGTTTACTTTGTAATGATGTTTGTCGGACATCTTCTCCTTGCTAAGCCTGCAGGCTGGCATGAGCCTCAGGGCAAGGGAGAAAAGCCCAGCATCATGGCTACCATCAAGACCAAGCCTATCACCAACTACATTGGTATATGGCTTATGTTCTACATCAATATCACCTGCGGTCTGGCGCTTATAAGCCAGGAGAAGATGATCTTCAAGTGCCTGGGCTTTGCAGGCATAGCAGGTATCCTTTCTACAATATCCGCAGTATTTAATGCAGGCGGACGTCTTGGATTCTCATCCTGGGCAGATACCATGAAGGACAGAAACACCATTTACAAGCTGATCTTCATACTTTCCATAGCATTTACCGCTATCGTAATGCTGACCAACGGCATCAAGACCGGCGCAGGTAATATCGTGCTGGCTATCCTGGTACTGGCTCTGGTTTATATCGTAAACGCAGGCTACGGCGGTGGTTTCTCCAATGTGCCCACCCTGCTTTCCGATCACTACGGAATGGGAAGCATCTCTGCTATACACGGTATCACGCTTTCTGCATGGGCATTTGCAGGTCTTACCGGAAACCAGGTTGCGTCTATGATAGTTAAGAATACAGGCGTAGAACAGTATATCTACAATAAGGTCCTCTACACAAAGGCAGAGGCGGTTGCAGCAGGTCTGGATGTTGACGCATTGCTTGCAAGCCATGAGATGAATGCCGTTAACCCTACCGGTTACCAGAACGTGCTGATCTTTACGATCATCCTTTATATCATCGCGCTGCTGGCATGCTTACTGCTGGTTAAGCCGACAGATAAGGCTAAGGAAGCAAAGAAAGCCTGAATGGAATAAGAAAGTATTATTAAAGGCGCTCCTGAATGGGGCGCCTTTTTTGGTATGATGATCAGAACGAAATGGTGTAAGCCTTTACTGATTTTTTCAGATAAGCTTTATGCCTCCGCAGGGGCGTATGCAGAGTATCTCGCATGAGCCTTCACCAAAGACATGGTCGAGGGCTTTTTTATATTCGCGGCAAAGATCTTCGGGAACCCAGGCCTGAATGGTGCCGGCAAAACCGCCACCGTGTACGCGGCAGGCGCCGCGGCCGTTAAGGACTGCTTCGCTTACAGCCAGGGCTACGGATACATTCTGATGCAATACATCTGCATTTGTATATACATTCTGCAGGTATTTAAAGGAAGAGTCGCCTGAGGCCTGCACGCCCTTTAAAAAGCTTTTGATATCAGAGGCTTTCAGCGCGGCCACATCTTCGGCGACGCGGCGGTTTTCGTTATAAAAATGTAAGCCGCGCAGAACGGCGCGGTCACCGCAGGTTTTTCGCAGTTCTGGAATGGCATTGTAAAAGTCCTTTTCGGGAACTTCGCGCAGTACTTCTTTTCCGAAGAAAGCAGCAGCTGATTTCATTTCGGCCGGCACTGCCGCATAATCAGCGGTCAGATCAGCATGGCTTCCTTTGGTATCAGTGATGCACAGACGATAAGAGCTTTTGGCAAAATCATATTTGATCTGTTCGGTATGTGGGACGCGAGGGTCTTTAAAGTCTATATGCACAAGGCTTCCGACGGAGCAGGCCATCTGATCCATAAGGCCGCAGGGCTTGCCGAAGAATATGTTTTCCGCATATTGGCCCATAATGGCTATCTCGGTAGCGGATATGGAGCCGTCATTATACAGATACGATTCAGTAACGCCTATCAGTGTTTCGAAGGCGGCGGAGGAAGAGAGGCCTGCGCCGATAAGTACCTCACTGGTCACATAAGCATCAAAACCGCCCGGGATAAAACCGTGGTCGTTTACGGCGTAAAGCATTCCGCGTATGATGCCGGCGGTAGTGCCCTTTTCATCGTCCTTTACTGCCAGATCTGTGATATCCACGCATATCAGTTCAGAACCGTCGGATATGAGACGGACCTTTTTATCATTGTTTTTGCGGGCAATGGCTATGGCGTCCCTGTTAATGGATGCTGCCAGCACTTCTCCGTGCTGGTGGTCGGTGTGATTGCCTGCGATCTCGCTGCGTCCCGGAGCGGAAAATATGCTGACATCGCCCTCGGGGCCGAAAGCAGTGACGAAGCATTCCACTGCATCCAGGCAGCGCTGCTTTTGTTTTTCGTACAGGTCGGGATCAACATAGATCTCGTTAAAACGTTCCTTTAAGCTGTCGGATTTAAGTATGTCGATCAGATCGGATATAATCATGTTTTTTCTCCTGAGTTTAATAATATTGATCGGCTGCTCGCGATCATTTCTGATTATACTCCCTACACTGCCGCTGAGTCCATACATTCCTTGTAAAAGGCCTTAAATTAAGGTATAATGAATTAGTCTCTATGCTTGAAGCAAAGCCGGGACTGCTTGGGGATTACGGATATAATATAATACAACAGGGAGGTGTTTCATGAAACTTTCTTTCAGGGAAAAGGCTGCTTACGGGCTGGGCGCGGTCGGAAAAGATATGGTCTATATGCTTTCCGCCAGCTACATTCTTTACTACTATCAGGATCTGCTGGGAATAAAGGGAACGGTGATGGGAGCCATTATGATGGCTGCCCGTGTTTTTGATGCCTTTAACGATCCGATAATGGGCGTTGTGGTGGCAAAGACAAAGACGAAATGGGGTAAATTCCGTCCCTGGCTGATGATAGGGACGATCACAAATGCAATAGTATTGTGGCTGGTATTTTCTGCGCCGCCGGCGCTTAACGGAGCGGGTCTGGCGGCTTATGCGGCAGTATTTTACATACTCTGGGGCGTGACCTATACCATGATGGATATCCCTTACTGGTCGATGATACCTGCTTTTACGGAGGGCGGAAAAGAAAGAGAAGGGCTTACGGCTATGGCGCGTTCCTGCGCAGGCGTGGGGTCGGCGCTTATAACAGTGGTCACCATGCTGGTGGTGCCGCTATTGGGCGCATTGATACATCCTCATGAAGCCGCACAGGCGCAAAGGATCGCCGGACAGATCCAGACAGCCACGGATGAGACAGTTATCGCCGAGCTCAATGCGCTGCTTGCGGAGCTTAATAATCCTGTAGAACGGAGCGGATTCTCATTATTCGCACTTGTCATAGCCATAGTATTTGTGATCTTTATAACGATAACCTGCCTGACCATAAAGGAAAAGAGCAGTGTTGATATGGAAAGTCCTTCAATAGGGGCCATGTTTAAAGCACTGGTGACAAATGACCAGGCTATGACGGTGGTTATCACCATAGTGCTCGTTAATGCATCTCTTTATATCACTTCAAATCTGCTGATCTATTTCTTTAAATATGATATAGGCGGGGCAGACTGGAACGGGACATATGTGCTTTTCAATACATTTGGAGGCGGAATGCAGATACTTTCGATGATGCTGATCTATCCTCTGGTAAGAAAGTTCATGAGTGTCACAAAGGTATGCTACCTCAGCTTTTTCTTTGCGATAGGCGGATACGTTGTGTTGCTGATAATGATGATGAGCGGCGTAAAGAGTCTTGGGCTGCTTCTGATCCCCGGCTTTTTCGTGTTCGTGGCTTTTGGTCTGCTTACGGTCCTTACCACAGTGTTCCTGGCTAATACGGTAGATTATGGTGAATTAAAAAATAACAGGCGTGACGAGTCTGTAATATTCTCTATGCAGACTTTCGTGGTTAAGCTGGCCAGCGGTGTAGCGGTGTTCATTACAGGTATTGCGCTGGATCTGTTCCATATCAGCCAGAATTCCGATGGCGTAGCAAGTGCCAGTGAACTGTCTTCAGCCAATCTTCCCGGACTGCGTCTTACGATGACAGTGATCCCCATAGCAGGCATGCTGATCGCATTGTTCATCTTTTATAAGAAGTTCATCCTGACAGAAGAGAAGATGGAAGAGATAAACAATGAGCTTAAGGGGCGCAGGGCATGATAGAGATAAAGGAAAAAGATGAAGGCAGGATACTCTTTGTTTTAAGCACAAAGAATACGACATATGCGTTTAAACTGCTTGAGAACGGACAAGCGGAACATCTTTATTACGGGCCGTGGATAGAGGTCTTATCTTCGGACGCTCTTACTGAGCATCATGTATTCCCGCCGGGAAACAGCAGCATATACGGTAAGGACTGCAGCACATTCTCTCCTGAGGATATGCGTTACGAGTATTCGTCTCCGGGCAAGGGCGATATAAGGGAGGCGATGATCGAAGCTGTATACGCCGACGGCAGCCGCAGCCTGGATCCCGTATATGATTCATACGAAGTGGTAAATGGCAAACCGGCGCTTGGCGGCATGCCCTCGTCTTACGGTAAGGATGAAGAAGTTGAGAGTCTTATCATAAAGCTTAAAGATAATAACGGATCTTTAGTATACAGGCTGATCTACAGCGTGTTTGAAAATGCTGACGTGATCTGCAGGAGAATGGTCCTGGAGAATAAAGCCGACGAAAGCGTTCGCATAGAAAAAGCCATGAGCATGCAGCTTGATCTGGATCCCGGAGCCTATGTATTCCATTCCTTTACAGGCGCCTGGGCCAGGGAGATGAAGAAAAGCGATATACCGCTTAAGGCGGGAAGGGTATCCGTGGGGTCACGCACCGGCAGCAGTTCAAACAGGGCAAATCCTTTCTTTATGATATCGGAAAAAGGTACGGATGAGGATCATGGACTGTGTTACGCTTTTAATCTGATATACAGCGGGAATCATTATGCATCGGCGGAACGTTCGGCATACGGAAAACTGCGCGTGATGAACGGCATACAGCCTGATGGTTTTTCGTGGGTACTCGAAAAGGATCAATGCTTTGAAACGCCGGAAGCGGTGCTTTGCGTAAGCGGCAGCGGTTTTGGAGAGCTTAGCCGCAGGATGCATGCATTTGTGCGTGAACATATCGTGCGGGGAAAGTGGCAGCATAAGAACAGGCCCGTACTCATAAACAGCTGGGAAGCCGCATATTTTGATATAAGCGAGAGCCGGCTTATAGGGCTTGCAAAGAAAGCTGCGGCTGTAGGGATAGAACTCTTTGTTATGGATGACGGCTGGTTTGGAAAGCGTGATGATGATGCTTCATCGCTGGGCGACTGGTATGTGAATAAAAAGAAACTGCCGCATGGGATAAAAGGACTTGCGGATAAGATCATCGCGCTTGGCCTTAAGTTCGGAATATGGGTTGAACCGGAGATGGTCAATGAAGAGAGCGAACTGTATAAGGCGCATCCCGAATGGGCTCTTCACATACCGGGTAAAGCCCACAGCACCGGCCGTAATCAGATGTTTCTGGATCTTTCACGGGAGGAAGTACAGGAATATATAATAAACTGCATGAAAGAACTGTTTTCATCTGCGGATATTTCCTATGTCAAATGGGATATGAACAGGAATTTTACGGATGTGTATTCGGCGGCGCTCCCGGCGGAAAAACAGGGAGAGGTGGCACACCGATATATCCTTGGTTTGTACCGCGTAATGGAAGAGCTGACTAAAGCTTTTCCCAATATACTTTTTGAGGGCTGTGCATCCGGCGGCAACCGTTTTGATCCGGGCATACTTTCTTACTTTCCGCAGATATGGGCCAGCGATGATTCCGATGCTATAGCCAGGGCGCAGATACAGGAAGGTTACAGTTACGGATATCCGCAGAGCGTATATACAGCGCATGTTTCCGATGTGCCCAATCATCAGACCTTAAGACGGACTCCCGCAGAGACACGGTTTAATGTGGCTGCCTCTGCAGTGCTGGGATATGAGTGTAATTTATCGGATTTATCTTCGGAGGAACTGGATGTCATAAAAGAACAGGTCGCGCTGTATAAAAAGTGGAGGAGTGTTTTGCAGTTTGGGGATTATTACAGATGCAGAAGCTTTGAAGACGCCTCGGATAAGAATTCACTGGAAAGCGATGATAATAAGGATGCGGAGTGGGTGATAGTGTCGCCGGATAAAAAGAAGGCCGTATGCGTTGTGCTGCAGCAACTGGCTCATCCCAATACGCAGTGGCTGATGATAAAACCAAAGGGACTGGATCCCGATAAGAAATACAGGATAAGATCGAGAGTGTTTAAGACCAATTTAAAGGACTTTGGAGGCCTGGTGAATTATGTGGCGCCGGTGCATGTTAAGCAGGACGGGGCCATACATAACATACTGGCTAAATTTGTAAAGATGGAGACGGAGACGGAGGATCATCTTATGAGCGGCAGCGCGCTGATGCGTGCGGGAATGCGTCTTAAATCCGCCTTTTCCGGCAGCGGCTACAGTGATCAGATGAGATTTTATCCGGACTTTGCTTCAAGGATGTATTTTATAGAATCACAGGAGGGGAAGAATGAGAGAACAGATAAGCCTGAATGATAAATGGGAGTTTGCGGAAGAGTTCAGTGATGCTTTCTTAAAGGCCGGTGAGATAAGCGGCGCCGTAGAAGTGCGCATCCCCCATACCGTAAAAGAGCTGCCCTATCATTATTTTGATGATGCTATGTATCAGATGCTGAGCGGATACAGACGCATCATCCACGCGGAAGAGTCGTGGAAAGGCAAAAGGATCTTTGTCAGGTTCATGGCGGTTGCGCATGTGGCAACTGTATATCTTAACGGCGAGCAGATCTGTGAACACCGCAGCGGCTATACCGCATTTGAAGCGGAACTTACCGATTTTCTTAAGTATGGTGAAGATAATGTGCTGTCGCTAAAAGTGGACAGCAGGGAAACGCTGAATGTTCCGCCCTTTGGCAATGTTATCGATTACATGACCTACGGCGGCATATACAGGGAGGTTTATCTTATCATCTGTGACAGGGTACGCATCTCCGAGTTTACCCTCCTGCCACAGGACCCTGCGGGCGTTGAAAATGCGGGAGAATTCGGGACGTTTAGCTTTGACGGATATCTGGATCTGGATGTGGAGCTTGATATGGGAGAAGAAGCTGACGAGTCGGAGCTTTCATTTAAATATCTGATAAGCGATCATAAAAGCGGTAATCCGGTAGTTGAAAAGGAAGCTGCTTTTGATGAGACGGAGCCGGTCCTTATCAGGGGAGCCAGACTTTGGGATGTCAAATGTCCCAATCTGTATGATATAAAGATAGCGCTTTGCAGAAAAGGAAAAGTTATCGATGAAGTAAGTGACTGCTTTGGATTCAGAAAGTCGGAGTTTAAGGAAGACGGATATTATCTTAACGGCAGGAAATTAAAACTGCGCGGACTTAACAGACATCAGTCCTATGCATACACAGGTTATGCGATGCCGGCATCCATGCAGAGAATGGATGCGGAGATCCTGCGTTTTGAACTGGGGCTTAATGCTGTACGCACCTCACACTATCCTCAGTCCCAGCATTTTATAAGGCGCTGTGATGAGCTGGGCTTGCTGGTATTCACTGAGATACCCGGCTGGCAGTACATCGGTGACCAGTCATGGAAGGAACAGGCTTTTGTCAATCTTGAAGAGATGATAAACCAGTATAAAAATCATCCTTCCGTGATACTCTGGGGCGTGCGTATCAACGAGTCCGTGGATGATGATGATTTTTATGAGCAGACAAATGCAATGGCGCATGCGCTCGATCCCACAAGACCTACGGGCGGAGTACGCTATATCGAGAAGAGCCATCTGCTTGAGGATGTTTATACATTTAATGATTTTTCGCATGAGGGCAGCACTCCGGGCTGTAAGAAAAAGGCTTCCGTTACGCCGGATGTATCAAAACCTTATCTGATAAGCGAATATAACGGGCATATGTTCCCCACCAAGGCTTTTGACTGTGAGGAACACAGATTAGAGCATGCGTTAAGGCATTGCAACGTACTGGAAGCGGTAAACGAAAACCGCGATATCGCAGGAGCTTTCGGCTGGTGCATGTTTGATTATAATACGCATAAAGATTTCGGGAGCGGCGACCGTATCTGCTATCATGGCGTTATGGATATGTTCCGCAATCCCAAGATGGCGGCTTATGTATATGCATCACAGCAGAAGAGCAGACCGGTCCTGGAAGTGTCGTCATCCATGGACATAGGCGAACATCCGGGCGGCAACAAGGGAGAAGTATTTATCTTTACAAATGCGGACAGCGTCAGGATGTATCGCAATGACGAACTGATCAAGGAGTATAAGCAGACTGATCCCAGATACCGCCACATGCGCTTTGGGCCGATGCTGATCGATGATTATGTAGGAGAGCGGATGAAGGAAGAAGAAGGATTCGGGGATCATCAGAATGAGATCGTAAAGACCGCGCTTAATTATATAGCGCAGTACGGTCTTAATGATCTGCCTGTGGACATCAAAGTGAAACTGGCGGAGGCGATGACCGTATACCATATGAGCTTTGAGACTGCCTATGCGCTGTATTCAAAGTATGTCGGCAATTGGGGAGGAAAGGCTACTACGTTTAAATTCGAAGCCATTAAGGACGGAAAAGTGGTGCGCACGCTTATAAAATCCACCGTAGGCAGGCTGACTCTGGATGTGCGCACGGACCATACACTGCTTACGGAAGCTGATACCTATGATGTGGCTGCCGTGAGGATAAGGGTATGCGACGAACACGGCAATGTGGTCCCTTTCTTTAATACGCCGCTTCAGCTAAAGGCAGAAGGTCCCATAGAGATAATAGGACCCGACATGGCGCAGATAGCAGGAGGTATGGGCGGTACCTATATAAAGACTGCGGGAAAGAGCGGAGCCGCCAGACTTACGGTATTTATGCCGCAGGGGCACGGCATGGGGGAAAAGAATTATGAAACAGTGGAATTTGAAGTGAGGGATGAACGTTGAGCAGGGATGTATACAGAGTAAGAACGGTAAAGCCGGATCAGGACAGAATGATAAGGGCGGTAGTACCCGGATCCAAGTCCATTACCAACAGGGCGCTTTTGCTGGCGGCTATGGCTGATGGCGAAAGCCTGATAAGAAACTGCATGAACAGCGATGATGCTGCAGTCTTTATACAGGCTCTTAAGGACCTGGGCTTTGAGATAAAAGAGAGCGACACAACAGGCTGTGGGATAGTAAAGAACAGGGATATAAGAATAAAGGGCTGCGGAGGAGATATACCCGTAAAGAAGGCGGATATATACGTGGGCAGCGCAGGTACTGCAGCGCGTTTTCTGCTGGCGATGCTGGCGTTTTCGGACGGGGAGTATTTTATCGACTCTTCGGATCAGATGAAAGCAAGGCCTATGGAGCCGCTGATAAAAGTGCTGAAAGAAGCCGGCGCTGCAGTGGAATGCACGGAAGAAGAAGGGCACTTTCCGCTTAAGGTAAAGGGAAACGCCGGAGTATTCCATGAGAGGATCGATGTAAACATAGAGAAGAGTTCGCAGTTTTTAAGCGCTCTGCTGATAGCGGCGGCTGCATATGGGAAAAAGGTTTTGGTATGCGCATCGGGAAGTCACGGTCTGGCTTATGTCAGAATGAGCGCTGCCATGATAAAAAGCTTTGGAGTATCCGTAAAAGATGGTATGTCCGGCAGCAGGCAGGAGCCTTTTTACGGCTGGGAGTTTGAAGGCGGAGAAAGGCTAAAGGGCCGTGAATATATGGTTGAGCCGGATATGTCGGCAGCGGCATATTTTTATGCGGCCGGAGCATTGCTGGGCTGCAAGGCGATGGTACCCGGAGTAAAAAAGGATATGCTGCAGGGGGATACGCAGTTTCTTAAAGTGCTGGAGAAAATGGGATGTACTTTATCCGAAGAGGCTGAGGGGCTGATATTGACAGGGCCCGAAGATGCAGTGTTACGATCGCCGGGCGTGGTCGATATGGGAGCTTTTTCCGATCAGGCGCTTACGCTGGCAGCCCTGTCTCCTTTTGTTGACGGGCCGGTGGCTATAGAAAACATAGCGCATATCCGGCTGCAGGAATGCGACCGTATAGCGGCTATAGCACAGAATATCAAAGCTGTCGGCATGGAGTGTGAGGAAAAAGAAGACGGAGTGGTAATAAGACCGGGAAAGGCTCATGGCGCAGAGCTTGAAAGCTTCGGAGACCACAGGGTGGCGATGTCTTTTGCACTTTGCGGACTTAGGATCACAGACATTGTCATAAAGGATCCCGATTGCTGCAGAAAGACTTTTGCGGAGTACTTTGAGGTGTTGGAGGATGCTGTAAAATAAAAAAGAAAGGGGTTACGCGTATGTTAAAAGAATGGGAAAAAGCAGAAAAACCGGATGATGAAGAATTAAGCGAGAGACTGAAAAAAGCCAGGCTTGAACTGGCCGGCAGACAGATGGCTATCAAGGAAAAGAAACTCCCCGTGCTGGTCATCATGGATGGCTGGGGCGGCGCCGGAAAAGGCGGGGTGCTTGGCAAAGTGATAAAGAATCTGGATCCGCGGTTTTACAAGACGGAGACACTGGCAGCGCCCTCCGAAGATGAGCTGCGCAGACCTTTTTTGTACAGATATTTTGTGCGCATTCCGGAAGCGGGAAAGTTCTCTTTCTTTGACGGAAGCTGGATGGATGAAGTTACGAAACACAGGCTCAACGGCGATATTGATGAGGATACCTACAAGAGACAGCTTACCAGCATAAAGCGTTTTGAGAGAACTTTATCGGACAATGGTTATCTGGTAGTCAAATTTTTCTTCCATATCTCAAAGTCCGAGCAGAAGAAGCGCCTGGAAGAACTGGAAAGCGATAAGAGCACCGCATGGCGCGTGGAAAAGTGGGACCGCTGGCAGAACAAGCATTACGATAAATGTCTGGATGTTTTTGATGAGTACCTTGAAGCTACAAACCAGTTTATCGCTCCCTGGTATTTTATAGATTCAAAGAGCCGCAAATGGGCGGAACTGCAGGTGACTGAGCTTCTGGTAAAGAGCATAGATACGGCGCTTCAGAACACGGGAAGGGCTGCTACGATATTACAGAATACATTTCCGCTTAAGCGCATGCCCAGGCTGTCTGAGGTTGACCTTTCCGTAAGCATTCCCGATGAGGAATATGAAGAGGAACTGGATAAATTACAGAAAAAGCTTGCAGATCTGCATAACCGTATCTATCAGAAAAAGATACCGGTGATAATAGCCTATGAAGGCTGGGATGCCGCAGGCAAAGGCGGCAATATCAAACGGCTTACGGCAGCACTGGATCCACGCGGTTTTGAAGTGCATCCCATAGCTTCGCCTGAACCCCGTGAGAAGAACAGACACTTTTTGTGGAGGTTCTGGAACAGGCTGCCCAAAGACGGACATATAGCTATCTTTGACCGGACCTGGTACGGCAGGGTCATGGTGGAGAGGCTGGAAGGCTTTTGCAGTGAGAATGACTGGCAGCGCGCTTATAATGAGATGAACGAGTTTGAAAAAGAACTGTATGACTGGGGCGCCGTCATCATCAAATTCTGGGTGCAGATAGATAAGGATACCCAGCTGGAGCGTTTTAACGACAGGCAGAATACGCCGGAAAAACAGTGGAAGATAACCGATGAAGACTGGCGTAACCGTGAGAAGTGGGATCTGTACGAAACAGCTGTAGATGAGATGATACAAAAAACGAGTACGGAGTTTGCACCCTGGTTCATACTTGAATCAAATGATAAGCATTACGCCAGGATAAAAGCCTTGCGTACCGTAATAGAAGAGATAGAAAAGAGATTGCAGTAATGAGCAGTATCAGAAAAAAGATCATCCGTATTTTGGCTGTATGCATGCTGATACTTATGGTTCCGGCGGGCTGCGGAGAGAATAAAGAACAGCAGGCGGACCCCAAACTCTTATTGGGGTTCAGCCAGCTGGGATCGGAGAGCGCCTGGAGAATAGGAAATACGCATGATATAGAAGAAAAGGCAGCGGAATATGATATAAGCCTTATGTTTGAAAACGCCAATCAGAAACAGGAGAACCAGATCGCAGCTATAAGGCGTTTTATTGCATATCAGGTAGATGTGATCGCGTTCTCTCCCATAGTGGAGGAAGGCTGGGATAATGTACTTCTGGAAGCCAGGAATGCAGGCATACCGGTAATACTGGTGGACAGGGATATCAACACCGAAACTGAAGGATTGACAGCCTGCCTGATAGGAGCGGATTTTTATCAGGAAGGCGTTATGGCAGCGGAATATCTGATACGTAAAGCAGATGCCCTTGAGCTGGAGCACGTGAACATAGTTGAGATCACGGGGACAGAGGATTCGACGCCCATGCGTCAGCGTCAGCTGGGCTTTATGGACACGATACAGGATGACGATCGCATGGAAGTGATAGAGAGCATAAACGGTGATTTCTTAAAAAGCAGGGGCGCCGAATGCATGAGGGAGCTCCTTGACAGATATGGGGCGGATATAGATGCCATATACAGCCATAATGATGAGATGACGCTGGGGGCGCTGCCGGAGATAGAGAAGGCAGGATATCAGCCGGGAACGGATATGATCATCGTTTCAATAGACGGAGGGCAGGAAGCCATCGATGCGCTTAAGGAGGGGCGGATAAACTGTGTTGTGGAGTGTACGCCCATGCTCGGAAAAACGCTTATGGAAACTGCGCTAAAGCTTAGGAACGGTGAGCAGGTTGATGAAGTGATCCATCCCGAGGAGCGTTTTTTCAGCGATGAGATGAACCTTAACGCGCTTTTGCCCCGGGGTTATTGAGGATACGGCATAAAGGATGTCAGAAAGAAGAAAAGAAAAAAGCATAATAGGAAAATTTGATTCGGTAACCAGAAGGCTGGTGATACTGCTGGTGTTCCCGATCATCATAAGCTTTGTTACCATGCTCGTATATATGGAGAGGTACCACAGCAGTATCGTCCGCATCGAGACTATTTCCAGCTTAAAGAGCGTAGTGGCTGATGAGATCCCGGAGATGGCGTGGAATGTGGTGAGCGGGCGTGATACCTTTGTAGGAAGCCGGGTATATCCAACGATCCGCAGAGTTTATGAGACTATTTCAGACGTAAGCGAAAAAACGAGC
The DNA here is from genome assembly GCA_946612125.1 of uncultured Lachnospiraceae bacterium. GTDB lineage: Bacteria > Bacillota > Clostridia > Lachnospirales > Lachnospiraceae > NK4A136. Next base: position 31,604 of record CAMOEK010000006.1, read on the forward strand.
GAAGAAAACAGGCTGTCTTTGATGGTGGCGGAGCGCACGATGCATACGCTGGAAGGTTATGTGATACAGATCCGCGATAACATAGAAGCCCAGGTTCCCGTTATAGAAAATGAGACTGTTATAGAAGAAGTGCGAAGCGTTGCAGATCTGGTGGCCAGCATGCTTAATGAATATATAGCAGCTGAGATCGATACGACGGCGCAGATGAGCGTGACGCTGCGCATCATCATTATAATCACAGCCGTTGGCGAAGGCATAGTGGTGGTACTGGCCGGTATATTGCGTAAAAGAGCGATGAAGAAGACCGGTGATTTTGTGCGACAGCCCATTGAGCGATTAGAGGCTGTAGCAGAAAAGCTGGCTGAAGGAACCCTGGATGCCAGGATCACGGAAACGGAAGTAACGGAGCTTAGAAATCTTACCAGGCAGGTGAATGTCATGGCAGACCGCCTGGAAGAAATGATGAAGAAGAGCCAGAAGGACGGACGCAATCTGCGAAAAGCGGAGCTTAGAAATCTGCAGGCGCAGATAAATCCGCATTTTCTGTATAATACGCTTGATGCGATAATATGGAAGGCAGAGGCAGGAGAAAAAGACGAGGTCATACAGCTTACCAGCGCATTGAGTGATTTCTTCCGGATAAGTCTGTCATCCGGCGCGGACTGGATACCCGTAAGTCAGGAAAAGAAGCATATCGAAGGTTATCTTACGATACAGCAGACGCGTTATCGCGATATCATGCAGTATGAAATAGATATACCCGATGAGCTGGGACAGTTTTATATCCTTAAACTGCTGATACAGCCTCTTGTTGAGAATGCGCTGTATCATGGAATCAAGATAAAGCGCGGCGGCGGGATCATAAAGGTGAGCGGAAGGCTCGAAGACGATATGCTGGTATTCTCTGTTAAGGATACGGGACTGGGCATGACAGAGGATCAGATGAATGCGTTAAAAGAGCGCATGAAAAAAGGTCAGCCCAGCGTCAGCGAAGGCAGCGGCGGATTCGGACTGGTTAATGTGAATTTAAGGATACGCCTGTATTACAATCAGGCAGAAGGCCTGATGATAGAAAGCGGACCGGGAGGCACAGAAGTATCTTTCCGTGTACCCTGCCGCACTAAAGAGGAGATTTCCGAGAATGAAAGTATTTCTGGTTGATGATGAAATAGTTATACGAGAAGGCATACGCGAATCATTTCCCTGGGCTGAGACTGATTATACGCTGATAGGCGAGGCTCCGGATGGGGAGATGGCTTTGCCTATGATACGTGATACAAATCCCGATATCGTGATCACGGATATCAGGATGCCGTTTATGGACGGGCTCAGCCTGTGCACGGTCCTTAAAGAACAGATGCCCTGGATAGGAATAATAATCTTAAGCGGCTATGATGAATTTGAATACGCCAGACAGTGTATGAAGCTGGGGGTAAGAGAGTATCTTCTTAAACCTATCAACGCCAGGGATCTGAGGCAGTCGCTGGATAAGGTGAGCGCGCAGATCGAAGCCGAGCGCAAAAGCCGGGCTCATGCGGAAAGCCTGCGGGCCAGGATGGAAAACGGGGGCGCGTTTCTAAAGGAAAAGCTTATAGGCAGTCTCTTTTCGGAAGAGTCTATGGAAGAAGATGCTGATAATGCGCTCAGGCAGCTGCGCTCTATGGGAAGCGCAGTGAATGCGCCGTTCTATTCGGTAGTGGATGCGGCATTTGATCCTGTGCCCGAGGGACAGGCAGAGGCGGCAGCACTGGCGGAAAGCAGTACCGGCAGTGTTTATTCATCGGGAAGCCGTACGGGGACCAGGCTTTTGGTGCTGGGAGATACGGCAGCAGACGCGGAAGAACGGGCTTACGCTTTTGCGGCATCGCTGGCTCACAGGCTGGAGATGGCGGGATGCAAGACTATACGCGTGGGGATAGGAGAGATAGTCGAACGTCCCGGTGATATTTTTAAAAGCTTTAAATCTGCCAGGCATATAAGGCATCTGCTGGCGGACAGAACAGAAGAAAACGCCCTTATACTGGGAGTAAGGGAGATGGGTGAATCCACAGGAAAAAGTTCTTCTGTTATAAATGAAGCAAAGGTTTATATGGCGAGCCATTTTACCGATCCCAATCTTATGCTGCAGGATGTGGCAAGGGCCGTTAATATGAGCAACAGCCGTTTTTCTACTGTTTTCTCGCAGCAGAACGGACAGACCTTTACCGAGTATCTTATATATCTGCGCCTTAATAAAGCCAAAGAGCTTTTGAGAGAGACGGATATGAAAGGTTCTCAGGTTGCCATGGAAAGCGGATATAATGATTCACATTATTTCAGCTATATATTCAAGAAAAATGTGGGCATTACGCCTTCAGAATACCGGGCACAGTATCAAAACAAACCGGAATAAAATCAAATCTAACAATTTCCCGATATGTACAGAATGAAATTCAACAATGTCAAAATGTTGTTGAATTTACCGGAAAACTCCTTTGCGTTATATTAAAAACTGTAAATAATGCAAGAAAAATCTTGCTCAAACAAAAAGGAGGATTCCAATGAAAAAGATTAAAAGGCTCACATCTCTTCTCCTGGCTGTTGTTCTGGTATTCGGAATGACTGCCTGCACCGGAGGCGACACAGGCGCATCCAGCACCGGAGGCGATGCACCCGCTGCATCAAACGGTGGTGACGTCATCAAGGTCGGCGTTGTTAACAACCCCCCTTCAGAGTCAGGTTATCGTGAGGCAAACGTAAAGGACATGGAAGCTGTTTTCTCAAAGGATAACGGCTACGATCTCAGAACATTCTACAGCATCAAAAATGATGAGCAGCTTCAGGCAGCTCAGGGCTTCATCACGGATGGCGTTGATTACCTTCTGATCTCTGCAGCAGAGACCACAGGCTGGGATGAAGTTTTAAAGAAGGCTCAGGAAGCCGGCATCAAGGTTTATCTCTTTGACCGTATGATCGATGTAGATGAAAGCCTTTATGAAGCGGCAGTTGTTTCTGATATGGCTAAGGAAGGCGAGACCGCAGTTAACTGGCTCCTTGATCAGAAACTCGACACCTACAATGTAATACATATCCAGGGTGCAATGGGCAGTGATGCTCAGATCGGACGTACCGGAGCTCTTGATGCACAGTTTGCAGCCGGAACAATGAATAAGGTTGTACAGCAGACCGCTACATGGGATGAAGCAGAAGCTAAGAAGATCGTTGAAACTGCTATCAACAGCGGTGAAGATTTCAATGTAATCTATGCAGAGAATGATGGTATGGCTAAGGGCGCTGTTGCAGCGCTTGATGAGCACGGAATCACCCATGGTGTAGACGGCAAGGTTATAGTAATGGGCTTTGACTGCAACAAGTGGGCGCTCAGAGAACTCCTTGCAAAGTCTTGGAACTATGACGGACAGTGCAGTCCTTTCCAGGCACAGATCATCAGCGACCTGATCAAGAGCGGAAATGCGCCTTCATCAAAGAAGATCATCAACGAAGAGAAGGGCTTTGATGCAAAGACCATTACCCAGGAAGATATCGACACCTACGGTTTGGGCGAATAATGAATTAAAATAGTAAGATTGGCGCAGCCGGACTGTCATAGATAACCACAGCCGGCTGCGCTTTTTATGAAATGACAGGTTTTAAGTACGATAAATTTGCAAGGAGGGAAGTGCCATGCCGGAAGACTGCCTGCTGAAGTTAAGAGGGATAGAGAAACAGTTCCCCGGAGTGCGGGCTCTGCACAATGTGGATTTCACGCTGCGAAAAGGCGAGATCCATGCGCTCATGGGTGAGAACGGTGCCGGTAAATCTACACTGATCAAACTTTTGACCGGTGTTTATACCATGGATGATGGCAAGATAGAGGTAGAGGGGAAGGAAGCACACATTCATTCTCCGCAGGATGCACAGAATAACGGCATCAGTACGGTTTATCAGGAGATAACACTATGTCCGAATCTGACTGTTGCTGAAAATATATTCATTGGCCGCGACAGTGGTATGGTAGTTAAAAGAAAAGAATATGAGAAACGTACAGAGGAGATATTAAATAATCTGCAGATACCTGCCAGACCCAGACAGCAGCTGGGCAACTGTTCGCTGGCGGTTCAGCAGATGGTGGCTATCGCAAGGGCAGTTGATATGCAGTGTAAAGTTCTTATACTGGATGAGCCTACATCATCATTGGATGATAAGGAAGTCAACATGCTCTTCAGCCTGATGCGCGATCTGAAGAAACGTGGTGTTGGTATCATTTTTGTTACGCATTTCCTGGATCAGGTTTATGAAGTATGTGACAGGATAACAGTTCTGCGAAACGGTGAACTGGTTGGCGAATACCTGACAGAGGATCTTCCGCAGGTACAGCTGGTTGCGAAGATGATAGGCAAGGAACTGGATGAGCTGAATAATCTTGCAGAAAAAGAAGATACGGATATTGTAAAAGGAGAAGTATTTTATGAAGCCAAAGGGCTTTCGAGCAGTAATGCGCTTCCCTTTGATTTTACGATACGAAAGGGTGAAGTTAACGGATTTACGGGACTTTTGGGATCCGGAAGAAGTGAGAGCGTAAGGGCTATCTTCGGCGCCGATAAGGTGAACGGAGGCAGTGTAAAGATAAAAGGAAAAGATGTGCATATTGACCGGCCCATTAATGCTATGAAAAACGGTATCGGCTATCTTTCAGAAGACAGAAAAGGCGACGGTATCATAGCAGATCTGAGTGTCAGGGAAAATATCATACTTGCGCTGCAGGTGATGAACGGATTTTTCAAACCTATAAGCCGCAGTGAATCAGAGGCTTTTGCAGATGAGTATATCAAAGCTCTGAGCATTAAAACCGCAAGCCGTGAAACTCCTGTAGGCTCACTGAGCGGTGGAAATCAGCAGAAGGTAATACTTGCCAGATGGCTGCTGACACATCCGGATTATCTGATACTTGATGAACCTACACGAGGGATAGATGTGGGTACCAAACTTGAGATACAGAAGCTGGTGCTAAAGCTTGCTGAAGAGGGCGTGAGCGTTACCTTTATCTCATCTGAAATAGAAGAAATGCTGCGTACCTGCAGCCGGCTTATAGTCATGAAAGACAGGCATATCGTAGGTGAGCTTAAGGGAAGCGAGCTGAATCAGGCTCAGGTAATGAAAACTATAGCGGGAGGGGAGGCAAAAAATGAAGGATAACACGAAGGCATTTAATATCAAGAGTGTCTTTAAAGCCGGTCTTGGACAGCTGACTATCCCCGTCATCGCCATAGCGATACTTGTGATATTTAATCTGTTCAGGGATCCGTCCTTTTTCAGTATAGGTATTTCTACAAATAATTACGGAAATACCGTACTTGAAGGCAATCTGATAAGCATAATCAACAGTGCAAGCGAACTGGCTGTTCTGGCAATAGGTATGACGCTGGTCACTGCAGCCTGCGGCGGACAGGATATCAGCGTAGGCGCAGCAGCGGCTATTGCAGGCAGTACTTTTGTAAAGGTTCTTAAAGCCGGGGATCAGATAGGCATGGGTACTGTGATAGCAGCGTTTATCATGGCATGCATTGTTGCAATGCTGTTTGGTACATTCAACGGTACATTGGTTGCGGTATTTAAGATACAGCCGATGATAGCGACATTGATACTTTATACCTGCGGACGTTCGATCGCATACTGGATCAATGGCGGCGCTACACCGACAGTCAGTAGCCCCATCATAACAGCGATAGGAGGTTTTATACCGGGTATTCCGATACCGACACCGGTAATAATAGTCATAGTTATGATCATACTGTTCAAGCTGCTTTTCAGATTCACTTCGCTTGAACTGCTGACACAGTCGGTAGGTATCAACGGCAGCGCAGCAAGACTTAACGGTATTAACACAACATTTATAAAGCTTCTTTCCTTTATCTTTCTGGGTATCTGCGTTGCGGTTGCAGGATGCATAGGAGTGAGCAGACTGGGACTTATCAATCATGAGACACTGCTTCTGGATGTGGAAATGGATGCAATCCTGGCGGTGGCTATAGGCGGAAATAATCTGGGCGGTGGTAGATTCAAGATAAGTGGAAGTATCCTGGGAGCATATATCATTCAGATGCTGACCATTACGCTTTATGCGATGAAGGTACCTTCAACGGATGTTAAGGCTTATAAGGCTATCGTCATTGTAATACTGGTAGTTATAGGTTCACCTGTGGTTAAACAGAAGTTTAACAGATTCATGACCCAACTTCGGCTCAATAAGGAACGCGCGGTTAAGGAAGGAGGGAAAGCATGAAAAAGAATAACGGATTCAGAGAACCATTGACTGATACCCAGCTGCTTATGACCATAACCATATGCATATTCATAGCGATGTATGGTCTGGCGATGCTGCTTTTGCAGGGAGGTTTTCTGCATGTTCAGCAGGTGTTCGATCTGTTGAATGATAATGCCAGTCTGATAATAGTATCCTGTGGTCTTACCATAGTAATGATCGGAGGCGGTATTGATATCAGCGTTGGCGCAGTTACTTCACTGGTGGTTATGAGCTGCGTGCTCTATCTTAACAACGGTGGAAACATTTTTGGAGCGATCCTTATGGCGCTGGGAATAGGACTTGCCTTCGGTATAATACAGGGAGCGCTTATCAGTTATCTGGAGATACAGCCCTTTATAGTTACGCTTGCGGGTATGTTCTTCGCGAGAGGTTTTACGACTATACTTTCCGTTAATCCGCAGAAAGTCGATCATGAGGCGTTTAATGCGCTGCGCGAAACAAAGATAGAGATCGATTGGCTGGGATATACCGCAAAGAACGGTACGAGGATACCGGGAAGACTGGAACTGGGTGTTGTAATAGCATTAGCTTGTGTGATAATAGTGTTCCTCTTACTGCAGTTCTTTAAATCGGGACGTGAATTCTATGCTATAGGCGGAAATCAGACGAGTGCATTGATGCTGGGAATAAATGTAAAGAGAACCCGTTTCTTAAGCTATGTTATCTGCGGATTATTAAGCGGTATTTCCGGCTTTGTGTTTATGATGCATACCGGCGCAGGTAATGCGACCAATGCGGCCGGCATGGAAATGAATGCCATAGCATCTTCGATCATCGGCGGAACGCTTCTTACCGGTGGTGTAGGTAATGTGGCGGGAACATTCTTCGGAACCATGACACTTACAACCATAAAGAAGATAGTTGTTGCCAGCGGACTAAACGATCCCTGGTGGCAGAGTATCACCACAGGCGGCATGCTTTGTTTCTTCATACTGCTGCAGAGTGTGGTTTTAAGCAGAAGAGAGAAGAAGAAAAAAGCCTCGTAAGCGTTTTTGATCCGTGGTATAATCATAAAGACAGGGGCAGACCCCTGTCTTTGTTGTTTTAGGCTGCGCCTCTGTCATCCTGAGCGCAGCGAAGGATCTTATATCTTATTCATGTGGAGGATAAGACTATGTATACTGTAAGACGTGCTGAAGAAAAAGATATACCGCAGATATTAAAGCTGCTTATACAGGTTGATATGGTACATCACAATGGCAGGCCTGATATCTTTAAAGGACCTGTCACCAAATATACCGCGGAGCAGTTAAAGGAGATACTGAGGCATGAAAACGATCCGGTATTTGTTTGTGTTGATGAGAACGATACCGTGCTTGGACATGCATTCTGTATTCACAAACAGGAGATCGGCAATAATGTTCTGACTGATATAAAAACACTTTATATCGATGACATCTGCGTGGATGAAGCAGCGCGCGGCAGACATGTGGGAAGTGCTTTGTATGAGGCTGTAAAGAAATACGCGGCGGACAATGCTTATTATCATATCACTCTTAATGTGTGGAGCTGTAATCCCGTAGCAAGGAGCTTTTATGAAAGCCTTGGTTTTGTGCCGCTGAAGACAGAGATGGAAGTGATGCTGTGATCATGGCAGCGGCTGAATACGGGAAAAGAGGCTGGGCGATAAGCCCGGCCTCTTTGTTATTACAGACCAGTAGGACTGTTCTTTTATCAGTCTTCGATGATCTCCTCTTT
>CAMOEK010000007.1:0-38833 GCA_946612125.1 uncultured Lachnospiraceae bacterium
CATGCGCGGCACGCCGCGTTCCCTGAGCGCGCGCACCTCTTCCACCAATCCCGCCTCTATCATTTTATCAACGCGCGCATCAATGCGCTCATACAGCGCTGCCCTGTCATCGGTAAGCACAAAAAAGCGGGCGTCGTACGCAGCCTTGCGCGCGCGCTGCTGTGCATTATGGGCCGATATAGGATAACCGGTTTCATGATAAAATTCAAGTGCGCGTATCACGCGTTTTATATTATTCTCGTGTATGCTCTCACAGGATGCCGGATCTACAGCTTTGAGCATGTCATACAATTCACCCGTTGTCTTTTTTTCAAGCTCGCTGCGATAAGACATATCCGTCTCTTCTTCGGTAAATTCTATATCATAAAGAACGGATTGTATATAAAAACCCGTGCCACCGCAGATCACAGGAATATGTCCGCGCTCATATATGCCTTTCATCGCTTCCTTTGCCATCTTCTGAAATATGGTTATATTGAAAGGCTCTTCAGGCTCAAGTACATCTATCAGATGATGCGTTATCCCCTGCATCTCTTCGGCTTTTATCTTGGCTGAACCTATATCCAGGCCTTTATAGACCTGCACCGAATCGGCAGATATCACCTCGCCGCCTATCGCTTTCGAAAGTGCCACGGCAGCATCGCTTTTTCCTGTAGCCGTCGGCCCGGCGATGATCACAAGCTTATCCATCAGCTGACTATCCTCTTAAACTTCTTTTCCAGATCTGTGCGGCTCATTGAAAATATCGTAGGCCTTCCATGTGGGCAGTGATAAGGATTCTTAAGGCATAACAGCTCATCAAGAACTGCATCCATTTCCTCTCTGCTTATAACATCGCCGCCTTTTACCGCAGCCTTGCAGGCCATGGTCGCCAGAACGCGGTCTATCACTCCGGGCGCCCTGCCGCCTCCCCTCAGAGCCAGATCGTTCAGAATATCCAGGAACAGGCTCTTGGGTTCTTTTTTATACAGCTCAAGCGGAACGGTGGTAATAGCCACATCACTTCCGCCAAAACTCTCGACATTAAATCCCAGCGCGCACAGCTCTTCTTTGTACTGCTCAAGAGTTTCGCTTTCGCTGCGCGAAAGGGATACTATTATAGGCGGAGCCAGCTGCTGTACATATACATTGTTTTTCTCATATTGCGCCACTATGCGTTCATAATTGACCTTTTCATGAGCAGCATGCTGATCCACGAAATATATCTTATCCTGATACGAAAATATCCAGTAAGTATTAAAAACACAGCCCAGCAGATTATACTGTTTCCTGGCATTTGCGCTGATAACCCGCTCAGTCGGCAGCATGGACAGCTGAGTCGCATTCTTCCACGGGTCTTCAGGTATAGGAGGTTTTTCTTTTGGCGCAAGAGGAGCAGCGGTTATATCGCTTTTAGCCTTAAGCTCAACTACATTCGCTTTATCATCCTCATCGTCAAAGCTTATATCAAATATGTCTCTGTCGTTATGACTGTATTGGTCAACATAATTACCGTTATGGTCAACCGTCTGACCATTTGAGTCTATGGTATCTGCTCCGATATTGGAAATATCACCGGCAGCAGATTCAGCCGGCACTGATACTGCTTCTCCCTCCGCACTTACCGTTTTCTCAGCTTCTTTCAGCTCTTCTGCCCTGCTCTTTTCAAAAGGCTCCGGAGTGTCTTTTAGTACGGGTCTTATATTGCCCTCGCCCTCTGCTTCGGGGATCATCTCACGTTGATGCAGGGTATCCGCCACGCCTTTACATATGCTGTTATAAACGGTCTCCCTGTCGGAAAAACGTACATCCATCTTGGAAGGATGCACATTAACATCAACAGAAGCGCTGTCTATATTGATATGAAGAACACAGAAAGGAAACTTATGCTGCATCATATAACCTTTATAGCCTTCTTCTATGCTCCTGCTGATGATATCGCTCTTTATATAACGTCTGTTAAGGAAATAGTTTTCGAAATTCCGGTTGGGCCTGTTCATGGCCGGGCTTCCCAGATAACCGTCGATACGTATGCCGTTTGCCGTAAAGGAAACAGGCACAACAGATCTGGCCGCTTCACGGCCGTAGATGCGGTTTATGACTTCCTTCAGATCACCGTTTCCGCTGGTCATAAAACGGGTATTTCCGTTCTGTACGAATTTATAAGAAATATCGGGACGTCCAAGAGCCAGACGTTCCATAAGCTCTGCTATGGCATTTCCTTCCGCACTTGCCGTCTTTAGAAATTTCCGTCTAACGGGCGTATTATAAAAAAGATGCGCCGCAATGACCGTAGTTCCTCCCGGCGCGCCTATGTCTTCGACCTCACCTGCCACGCCGCCGTTTACCTCAAGCTTATGCCCCAGTAATTCACCGGCGCATTTGCTGATCATAGTCACTTTACATACCGATGCTATGGATGCCAGAGCTTCACCGCGAAAGCCCATGGAGCTTAAGCTGTTAAGATCATCAATGCCGTTTATCTTTGAAGTGGCATGCCGCATAAACGCATTGGGCATGTCTTCTTCGCTGATACCGCTGCCGTTATCGGTCACTCTTATATAGTCTATGCCGCCGCCTTTTATTTCAACCGTTACTGCATCCGCTCCCGAATCCATGGCATTCTCCACCAGCTCTTTAACAATGCTGGCAGGCCGCTCCACAACTTCACCGGCAGCTATCTTATCTATTGTATTATTGTCAAGAAGATGTATATTTCCCATCGTTATATGCTACCATTCCATTTCCATCATTACGGGCTAATATCTGTTCTTAAGCCTGCTCTGCAGGTGATAGAGGGTATTTAAGGCTTCCAGCGGCGTCAGTGTGGTTATCTCCAGTTCCGAAAGCTCTTTTAATATGTCTTCGTCCGAATTGGTATCCAGGAAACTCATCTGCCCCAGTTCTACATCATCATACTTCTTTACTTCGGTCTTCTTATTTCCTGCAGGTATGGCTATTTCCTGTATCTTGGAGCTTATATCGTTATCCAGAAGCTGCATCACGATCTGCGCGGCGCGGTCACACACGCTGTCCGGAACGCCCGCCAGTTTGGCCACCTGTATACCGTAGCTCTTATCTGCGCCGCCCTTGATTATCTTACGAAGGAATACTATATCATCGCCTTTTTCCTTTACCGCTATACAGTAATTATTCACATTATCCATCTTGCCTTCCAGCTCTGTCAGTTCATGATAATGCGTTGCAAAGAGCGTTTTTGCGCCCAGGAGTTTTTTATTGCTTATATGTTCGATCACGGCCCAGGCTATGGAAAGGCCGTCAAACGTCGAGGTCCCCCTGCCTATCTCATCCAGTATCAGGAGCGAATCCGAAGTCGCATTCTTTAAGATATTTGCCACTTCGTTCATCTCTATCATAAATGTCGACTGACCGCTGGCCAGATCATCAGATGCGCCTACGCGCGTGAATATCCTGTCCGTCACGCACAGATCCGCTTCCTTGGCAGGCACAAAACTTCCCATCTGAAACATCAGCGTGATAAGCGCCACCTGTCTCATATAGGTTGATTTACCGGCCATATTGGGACCTGTGATTATGCTTATGCTATGTTTCTTATTATCCAGATATGTGTCGTTATCTATGAACATATCACCGGGTATCATTTTTTCCACAACAGGATGACGCCCGTTCTTTATTTCGATCACGCCCTTTCTGTTGAGCCTGGGCCGCACATAATGATTCTGTTCGGCAACCAGCGCCAGCGAAGCATAAACATCAAGACGCGCGATAACCTTTGCGCTTTCCTGAACCCGTACCAGTTCGTTTTCTATCTTATCCCTGAGCGCGCAGTAAGCATCATATTCAAGCGTAGTCAGCTTATCCTCGGCATTGAGTATCATGTCCTCGAGTTCCTTAAGCCTGGGCGTGATATAACGTTCTGCATTCGTCAGGGTCTGCTTTCTCATATAATCGGCAGGCACCATATCCTTATAGGAATTGGTAACCTCAAGATAATACCCGAAAACTTTATTGTAACGGACTTTAAGATTCTTTATGCCCGTCCTTTCCCTTTCCTCTTCCTCAAGCCCTGCCAGCCAGCTTTTTCCTTCGGTTTTTGCATGACGCAGCTTATCTATATCCGGATCAAAGCCTTCCCTGATGATCCCGCCCTCACGTATGGTAAGAGGCGGTTCCTCGACTATCGCCGCTTCAATGGCGGAGCTGATATCCTTAAGCTCATCCAGATTCTCATATAAACGGCGAAGTTCGTCGCTCTCCATTGTCGATAATAAGGACTTTATGGGCGGGAGCATATTCAGCGAATTGCGCAGCGCTATCATATCCCTGGGATTAATGGAATGATAGCTCACTCGCGACAAGAGCCGCTCAAGATCGTAAATAGCGCTAAGGTATTCCCTCAGCTCATCCCTGTCCACTGCCTTTTTATACAGTTCATCCACTGCATCAAGGCGTTTTAATATCCCTTCTTCCTCAACAAGCGGCTGTTCGATATCGCTTCTGAGCATTCTGGCTCCCATTGCCGTCTTTGTCTTATCCAATACCCAGAACAGCGTGCCCCGCTTCTGTTTTTCGCGCATCGTTTCGCAAAGCTCCAGATTGCGACGTGTTGACGAATCCAGAAGCATATAGCGCGATCCCGTATACGGATGCAGCGCGGTAATATGATGAAGCGGGATCTTTTGCGTTTCGTAAAGATATTGCAGCAAGGCCCCGGCCGCAGCAAGTCCGGCAGGATAATCGGCTATCCCCAGCGCCACGGTCGAAGAAACCTTAAAATGCTTAAGCAGCACCTTCTCGCATTCTTCCCTGTCGAAATACCAGCTCCCCAGTTCGAACAGAGCTATGCCAAGCCTTTCCTTCAGATCCTTAAGTTCCGGATCTGATATCAGCAGAGTCTCGTTGCAGATTATCTCTACCGGCGTAAGCTTCTGTATCTCGTCGCTCAGATTCTCGGGTGCATCCTCAGTCAAAAAGAATTCGCCTGTGGATATATCGCAGAAAGCCACTCCCGCCTTATCCTGCATCGAAAAGATACACATAAGGAAACGGTTTTTGCTCTCATCCATGGCTGAAGGGCTCAGATTTGTACCCGGAGTAACTATCCTGGTCACTTCACGCTTTACAAGCCCCTTAGCCAGTTTCGGATCCTCAACCTGCTCGCAGATAGCTACTTTATAGCCTTTATCCACCAGCTGATTAAGATAATTATCCACCGCATGAAAAGGCACCCCGCACATGGGGGCGCGCTCATCCAGACCGCAGCTTTTTCCCGTAAGGGTAAGCTCCAGTTCCTTCGATACCTTTATGGCATCGTCAAAAAACATTTCATAAAAATCCCCCAGACGATAAAAAAGTATGCAGTCCGCATATTCTTCTTTAGTCTCCAGATATTTAGCCATCATGGGGGACAGCTTTTCTTTATCTATCTCCATGCTCAAAGCCTGTCTCCGATATAATAAAAGCCCTTATTCTCAAGAAGCTTTACATTTACATATTCACCTATCAGTTCGCTTCCACCCTTAAAATGTACCAGCAGATTATTTGACAGCCTGCCCGTTACCATGCCCGGATCATGGTCATTAAGACTTTCCACAAGAGCTTCTTCCGTGCGCCCTGCATAACGGGCCACGCGCTCTTTTGCGGTATCCTGTACAACCTTTAAAAGCTTATCAAAGCCTGCCTTTATCTCTTCATCGCTCATGCTGCGTGGCATATCAGCCGCAGGTGTACCTGTGCGGGGGGAGTATATAAAAGTAAACGCATTATCATAGCCCACTTCCTTAACCAGGCTTATGGTCTCTTCTATATCTTCCATCGTCTCGCCCGGGAAACCTACTATGATATCGGTCGTAAGGGCAAGCTCCGGCATGGCGCTCTTTAAACGCGCGACCAGTTCAAGATAGCCTTCCCTTGTATAACCACGGTTCATGGCCTTTAAGATACGGCTGCTCCCGCTCTGTACAGGCAGATGCAGATGAGAGCATATTTTCTTCGATCCGGCCATCAGTTCGATCAGTTCGTCAGAAAGATCACGGGGATGACTGGTCATAAAACGTATGCGCCTGATACCGTCAACTTTCTCGACTTCCCGCAAAAGTCCGGGGAAATTAAGGCCTCCCTCAAGCCCTTTGCCGTATGAATCCACATTCTGCCCAAGAAGCATAACTTCCGTCACGCCGTCAGCAGCAAGCTTCTCAACTTCGCGTATTATATCCCGCCCTTCACGGCTGCGTTCACGCCCTCTTACATAAGGCACTATGCAGTAAGTGCAGAACTTGTCGCAGCCAAACATGATATTGACTCCGGATTTGAAAGGATACTTCCTCTCCACAGGCAGTTCTTCGACTATGGAATGAGTCTCCTTCCATACGTCAACGATCATCTTATCGGATCCGAGCATAAGATATAAAAGCTCCGGAAACTTATAGATATTATGTGTGCCGAAGATCAGATCCACAAAAGAATATGATTTTTTGATCTTATCTATTACAAGAGGTTCCTGAACCATGCAGCCGCACAGTGCTATGCGTTTTGCCGGATTCTTATCCTTCATGGCATGAAGGTGTCCCAGACGTCCGTATACGCGCTGATTGGCGTTATCGCGTACGGTACAGGTATTATAGACTACCAGATCGGCTTCCTCATCATCCGTAAGCATATAGCCTACACGTGATAATATGCCGCAGAGTTTTTCGGAATCCCTGGCGTTCATCTGACAGCCAAAGGTAACAACGCACGCAGTAGGGACTCTTCCCATCTTTTCTGCAAGCTCACGAATACTCAGCGTGAGCTTTGATATGTAATCTTCCTGTCTTAAGCTTTCTTCTTCCGAAGAAAGGCTAAGAGTGGATGTATAGGGGGTATAATCAACATCCTTCCACTTCATCAGCCTCTCACCTGGCCGTTTCCGCGAATCTGATACTTATAGGAGGTAAGCTCCTTAAGGCCCATAGGACCGCGTGCATGCAGCATCTGCGTGCTTATGCCTATCTCTGCCCCAAAGCCGAACTCAAAGCCGTCTGTAAAGCGCGTGGAAGCATTGACATATACGCAGGCGCTGTCCACACCCTGAAGGAATTTCTCGGCTGCCGCTTCATCCTCGGTGATTATAGCTTCTGAATGGTGCGTCGAATACTTATTGATATGAGCTATAGCTTCATCAACATCTTTTACGGTCTTGACCGACATAATCAGATCAAGATATTCTTTTCCGTAATCCTCTTCCGAAGCAGGCACAACAAACTCAGATGAAGCCAGAGCAGTCTCATCACCGCGAAGCTCTACCGACTTATCATGAAGCGCCCTGGCAATATCAGGGAATATGCTTTGTGCAACGGATTCATGGATAAGCAATGACTCGGCGGCGTTACATACGCCCAGACGCTGGGTCTTTGCATTAACTACTATGCTCTTTGCTTTATTCAGATCTGCCGCAGCGTCAATATATATATGACAGTTTCCTGCCCCGGTCTCGATAACGGGTATCTTTGAATTTTCAACAACGCTGCGGATCAGGCCGGCGCTGCCACGGGGGATGAGAACATCGACATAATCCCTCATCTGCATAAAGCGAACCGTAGTCTCACGGTCAGTAGACTCTATAAGTGATATGGCATTTTCATTAATGCCTTCTTCTTTCAGACCTTTTCTTATAACGGATGTAATGGCTGTATTGGAATAAAGAGCATCGCTGCCGCCCTTAAGGATCACGGCATTACCGGATTTAAACGTAAGCGCAAAAGCATCAGCCGTAACATTGGGTCTGGATTCATATATTATTCCTATAACTCCCAGGGGTACGCGTACTTTTTTGAGTTTAAGACCGTTGGGCCTCTCCCATTCTTCCAGTACATCTGTAAGAGGATCAGGAAGCTCAGCAACCTGCTTCAGGCCCTCTGCCATAGCCTTTATGCGGTCATCGCTCAGACGCAGACGGTCGATCAGGGGTATGCTCATTCCCTTTGTGGTAGCCGCAGCTATGTCTCTGGCATTGGCCATTATTATGCTCTCGCTTTCCTTCACAAGAAGATCGGCTATCCTTATCAGAGCCGAATTCTTCTTTTCGGTGTCAAGCCCCGCTATCTCATATTTAGCCTCTTTGGCAAGGGCGCACAGATTTTCTAATTCCATTTGTATTTAACCTCCCGGGTCTATCGGTCACTTACTGCTGTTTGACCAGAATAATTTTTCAGATTCGCTTACCAGTCCGTCCATCCTGACATCATAATATTCATGTGGGATATGATCCAGGACCTGCAGATCATAAGCCAGACCTATCTTAAATATGCTTGGATATCTTGCCAGAAAACGGTCATAAAAGCCTCTTCCATAGCCTATCCTGTATCCTTCACGCGAAAATACTGTTCCGGGGATGACTGCTACAGCCGCAAAGATCCAGTCTCCGCCCACACGTTTGAGCATGAACGGTTCCTGTATGCCCTTAAAGCCAACCTGCAATTCGCCCAGATCTTCCACCCTGTAGAATTCAAGGTCATTTCCGACTACCCTGGGATAAAACACGCGCTTATGCATGCGTTTGGCTGTATAGAAGATCTGATCCGTTTTCACTTCCGACCCAAAATCGGAATAAAGCAGGATGTCTTCAGCCTGCGCCACCATCTCAATACTGAAAAGCCGGCGTGTTATCGCCTCGGATTTTTCGATCCTTTCCCTTTCGATCAGATGATCCCTTTTTCTTGAGATCTCACGTCGGAGTCCCGGTTTGTCCATTTGTATGGCCATATTTTTCCCCCAGATTAGTTATGCTGCCGTCTTTTTCGACTACATCAATGTTGTCAAGCTGTGCCTTTAAGTTATTCCTTATCGCGTCCACATACTCCTTGCGAAGCACATTCTGCTCCATTTTTTCGATTGGCGTAAGCTTTCTTTTCTGTGAAAGGTGATAAAGCTCGTTTATCCGCGCAATGCGTTCATTCATATCCATCAGCTTTATTCCTCCACAACATCTTTAAGATAAAAATTCTCGTCTTTATGGGCAAGGAAGAGTGTGCCTACATCTCTTCCGTCCATTATGCGGTGAAGCACTCTGACATCTTTTGCATTAGTGATTATCATATCCGCGCCCGCGCTGGTAGCGATCTGTGCTGCATGGAGTTTTGACTTCATTCCGCCGGTGCCCACAGCAGACCCCGTGGTAGCTTTTCCCATGCTCATTATATCATCCGTAAGCTCCGGCACGATAGGCAGAAAGCGCGCCCGGGGATTTGTCCTGGGGTCATCCGAATAAAGCCCGTCTATATCAGAAAGCAGTATCAGAAGATCCGCATCTACAAGAGCTGCCACTATAGCCGAAAGCGAATCATTATCTCCAAATTCGATCTCGTAGGTAGAAATGGTATCATTCTCATTAACTATGGGGATAACACCAAGTTTTAATAATTCCATAAAAGTATTATGCGCATTAAAACGGTTAAGATCGGCCACTATCGTATCCTTTGTCATAAGGATCTGCGCCGCAACCTGTCCGTATTGCGAAAACAGCCTCTCATAAGTCATCATCAGCCTGGCCTGTCCTATAGCCGCGCAGGCCTGCTTTACTGCCAGAGGATTTTCTTCATCTGCCGGTATATGAACTGTCTTTTTCCCGGCTGCTATGGCGCCGGATGATACCAGTATCACATCCTTTCCCTGGTTGCGGATATCGCATAATTCCCGAACCAGCGTTTCCATCTTTATATAATCAAAATCACCTGTCTCCTTGTGCCTTAAAGAGGATGAACCTATCTTTACAACTATCCTCTGCTTCTTCTTTATCAGTTCCCTGTATTGATCCATTTCAAAAAGCAACCTCTGTTTCTATGCATGCTGCATGTATTTTATCACTTTTTCGGCAGTTCGTATACCATCTGCCGCAGCAGATGTGATCCCGCCGGCATATCCTGCGCCTTCACCGCATGGGAATACGGCTCCTATATTGCTCTGGCCGCTCTCATTCCTTAATATCTTTACAGGCGATGAAGTGCGGCTTTCCACGCCTGCCAGCAATGCCTGCGGCATATCAAAGCCTTCTATACTGCGTCCAAAACTGTCAAAGGCTTCTATTATGTCCTGTTCGATATTCTGAGGAAGTATACCGTTCAACGGAGCATAAGCCCATGCGCCTTTAATGGCGGGTTCTATTCCCTTATGGGCTACAGAGCCGTTACGTGCTTTATAATCCATAAGACTCTGTACCGGTATCTTTCCGCCTGCAGCCTTAAATGCTGCTTCTTCCATTTTTTTTTGAAACTCCATTCCGTCAAAAAGCCCATTCCCGAATTCTTCAGGGCCTACGCTCACAACTATGGCGGAATTGGCATTTGCTCCCGATCTGCCGTGATAGCTCATGCCATTGACCGCAAGTCTTCCTTTCTCGCTGCTGGCATCGACCACGTAACCACCCGGGCACATGCAGAAAGAGAAAACTCCCCTTCCCGAAGAAGCCTTTGTTACCAGTTTATAAGCTGCAGTAGGCAGTTTAAGCGCTTCGTTACCCTTACCGTACTGGCTGTCGTTTATCATTTTCTGTTCATGCTGGACACGCAGGCCTACGGCAAAGCTTTTGCTTTCCATCTCGAGCCCGCATTCATGAAGGCTTAAGAAACTGTCCCTGGCGCTGTGTCCGGTGCACAATATAATGCTTCCGCATTTTCTTTCCTGAAAACGGCCTTTAGACAGCAGTTCCGCCCCTTCAGCCCTGCCCTTATCATTTATCAGCGGTTTGATAAAGCGGGTCTCAAATAAAAACTCGGCTCCCATGCGTTCAAGATTATAACGCATATTAACAATGATATTTTTTAGTACATCCGTGCCTATATGCGGATGGCTGTCATAAAGTATCTGCGGATCAGCCCCGTATTCCACAAAGGTCCTGAGTATAAAGTGATAGGCGCCGTCTTTATCGCTGTTGCCGGTATAAAGCTTTCCGTCAGAAAAAGTCCCGGCTCCGCCTTCTCCGAACTGCACATTTGATTCCGGATCCAGCTTCCCGCTGTTCCAGAATTCCTGCACGCTTTTTTCACGCTTAACGATAGTCTCGCCGCGTTCCACTATTATCGGCTTAAGTCCCTGTTTTGCAAGAACATATGCGCAAAACAGCCCCGCCGGTCCGCAGCCCACTATAAGAGGCCGCTGCTCTTCGCGCACAGTGCGCAGCATGGCATTGGGCAGTTCATATACGGTCGGTTTATAAAGCTGCAGCGTCGAATGACGTTTTAACTGCCTTCCCGCAAGTTCCAGTCCCTGCCTGACGCCTGTCAGATCAAAGGCTACGCTGTAGACAAACTTAATATCATTCTTTTTTCTTGCATCCAGTGAACGCTTTAATATCTCAAGCTTGTTGATCTGCGCTTCATTTATATTCATAAAAGCCGCCACTTTTTCAGCCAGCTCTTTTATTTCATTTTTTACGGGAGGTTTCAAATGTATATCGTCAAGACGAAACATCAATTCTCTCCTTTCGATCTGATGGCTTTCCACACTGTATGCGCGCAGCATAAAGCAAAGTGCAGATTATATCCGCCGCATTCACCGGCTACATCCAGAAGTTCACCGCAAAGATAAACATTTTTCATGCGAAGTGACTCCAGATCATCATTCACTTCCGAAAGCGGAACCCCGCCGCACATAAGCTGCGCTTCACGGTAGTTTCCTCTTCCGCATATATCAAAGCTGCAATGTCTTGCAGTCCGGTAAAGTCTTTCCATATCCGAAGACTTAACTGTATCCGACGGCCTGAGTCCTGCCTTTTTTATCAGATATACAGCCAGCTTTTTATTAAGCCACCCCGCAAAGAAATCCTCAAGCGTCCTGGCCGGATAAAGCCTGACGCGGCGTTCATACTCTTCCTTTCCCTCTTTTATAAAGCAAAGGAAATCCGCCTCCAGCTGCACCGCGCCCGGATCAGGCGCAAATCTGCTGAGCTGGAACACGGGTATGCCCGAAACAGAATCCTTATTAAGCTGCAGTTCGCCCTTTTCGGTATAAATACCGCTCTGTGTCTTAAGCCTTAACTGCGCATCGCATCTGACCCCGGCCACGCTCTTAAGATCTTCTCTGCATTTCAGATAAGTAAGGGCGGGATAGGTTTCTTTAATGCTGTGTCCGGCCTTTTTCAGCAGCGGAAATGCGTTGTCCTTTTCTTCACCGTATACTCCGGCCTTGCCGCCGCAGGAAAGTATAACGGCGTCAAAAGGCTTATCTGAGTGTTTATCAACGTTCTCAAAGCTTATGTGCCCGCCTTCTCTGAGCGCACAAGCCTTATAACCTATCATAATTTTAACACCAAGCTCTGTCAATGTAAATCTAAAAGCGTCAATTACCGAAGAAGCCTGTCTGCTGACAGGATAAAGCCCTCCTTTTACATTGCATATCGATAAGCCCAGGCTTTCATAAAAATGGTCGCGTTCAGCCGCGCTCATACCTGAAAGAATACGTGAAAGCTTTTGCATATCCCCGCACTGATAATGATCTGCGCTTATATCTTCATTTGACAGATTGCATCTGCCGTTTCCTGTGATAAGCAGCTTTTTGCCGATGCGCTCCTGCCTTTCAAATACGGTTACGTCACAGCCGTCCCGCGCCAGCAAAACAGCTGCGCTCAAGCCGCTCATGCCCCCGCCTATCACAGCGATCCGTTCAGCCTTCATTCTTCATCCCCCAAAAAATGCAGCTTACGCCCCAGTTTATAAATATACGGTCCCAGAGGGATGCGCTTCAGCGAATAAACCGTTACCAGACGGGTCCTGCATATAGCAAAGAAATAAGCAAAAAGATAAAGTATAAAGCATATTATCAAAGACAAAATATCCGGCATAAAAAGCTTAAACAGCAGCCCCAGCAAGAATACAGCAGCTGCGGGTATCAGCGCGCAGAGCGCCGGAGCCAGTATCACTCTGAGAACATCAAGATTATAATGCAGATATTTGATCAGATGCAGGTAGTTCATCAGCGTGATCAGAAGATAATATATGCTGCCTGCAACAATAAGCGAATAAATGCCTATATCGCTTATGTTCATGGAAGGCATAAAGATCATAAAACCAACGGCCGGCACCAGCGCTATCAGGCAATGTATCATAAGGCGTTTTATGGCTCTTATCATGACCAGCTGCATGGAAGTATTGAGAGCAAAACAGCAGAATATCATCGGTATCATTCCGAAACAGATAAGCCTCCTGCCCAGAGCCGAATCGACGCCAAACAAGCCGTTAACTATCTGCGGCGCCATAGCCAGATAAAAACCCGCAAAGAAAAAACATATTATCATGGATTCGCCGGAAAGATTCATGCATCTTATGCGGAACTCCCCTTTTTCCTCCCTGCTCATAGCTTTGGTACTCTTTTTACAGGTATTATAAAGCAGGAAAAATATCAGCATAAAAGGCATAAGGCAGACCGTCTGATAAATGCCGGAATACATGCCCCAGACATAGGATTGCAGTACGCTGTTTCCGCTGCGGAATACTTTTCCGAACACAAGAACGGAAGCAAAATGAAAGCTCAGAAAACACAATACCGCACCGGAAAGCGGAAATGCCGCCGAATAAAACTGTCCGGTAGGGCTCTCATGCTTTCTGTTATTATCATTTCCGCGCTGCAGCAAACGTTCATGGTGTCCGTTCATCAGAACACCGAAAAGGATAAGCACTGTGACCGCCGAAGCTATGCAGAGTATCTTTATAACACCACTCGCATCATAGATATATTTAACTTCTTCATTCCGAAGCAGTTTTGATACCTGCATTCCGGATACGCTGTCTATACCGGAAAAGAACAGTATCAGCAGAAAGACTACTATCTGTCTGAAGAGTATGATATAAACGCTGCGTTTTCTTTTATGCTGAGCGTCAAAATACCCGCGGAAAAGCAGTATAAATGCGTCTGCCGCAAATACAGGCATCATCCACAGAAGCGTGGATAAACCTGCTTTCCCCAGCAGGAAACTCTCCGAAAAAGGCTTGGCTCCAAAGCCCCATATGAGCATCACTATCAGCGCATAAGCCGCAATATGCAGAAAAGCTGAAACAAAAATGCGTTTTGCATTCCTGTGAAAACCGATCTCCCGGCGTTTCTGTATTAGTTCATGTACTGCTTCCGATGTTCCCAGCGGGATCAGTACAAGCGCAAACAGCAAAACATCATAAGCCGTAAAGAGATAAGCCGCTCCCTGCGGGCGAATGCGGTATACGCATATCACCCTCGAAAGACAGCACAACAGTACAGAAAAAAAGACCGCCAGCTTGTGCCGGTTTTCGGGATGTATCTTTCTGAAAGGATTTTTGACCGCCTTCTTAACAGCGCTCATATCCCGCCTCCACTAAAATCTCTTCCTGCATTGCTTCCATCTTTGCGCGGTCTTCATCATCCTCATGATCAAAACCTGTCAGATGAAGAAGCGAATGCGCCGTAAGAAAAGCAAATTCCCGTTCCACACTGTGGCCGTATTCAGCTGCCTGCGCCGTTACTTTTGAAGCGCAGATCATTATCTCGCCATATATCAGCTCGCCTGTTTCGGGATCAAACATATCAGGATCATCCTCTTCTATCAGCGAAAAATCATTTATATGTCCGGGATCAAAAGGCAGATTCGGGAATGAAAGCACATCCGTCACTTTATCTATACCTCGGCAGGAAGAATTGGCTTCCCGTATGCTCTCATCATCTACGACATAAAGTGTCAGCTGCACATCATAAGGGCAGGGAAAGCGCTTAAAGAAAGAATCGGCCACTGCATTGACAATGGTATTGATCTCTATCGGCAGATCAACATCACACTCTGTGTATATGCTCATATTCATCTGTTTTTATTTCCTTTTCTGTTTTCGTACGACTCGTAAGCCTGCACTATCTTCATGACCAGCGGATGCCTTACTACATCCTTGCTGCTTAAGCTGCAGAAGGATATGCCTTCAACCTTCTTAAGCACTCTTACAGCCTCTTCAAGTCCCGACAAGCTGTGGGGCGCAAGATCTTTCTGCGTCAGATCGCCGGTGATCACCGCCTTTGAACCAAAACCTATACGCGTTAAGAACATCTTCATCTGCGCAGGCGTGGTATTCTGAGCCTCATCGAGTATGATGAAAGAATTGTCCAGCGTGCGTCCGCGCATATAAGCCAGCGGAGCCACTTCTATCAGCCCCTTTTCCATATTCTTCTGGAAACTTTCGGCTCCCATTATCTGATACAGTGCATCATAAAGAGGGCGCAGATAAGGATCGACCTTGCTCTGCAGATCACCGGGCAGAAAGCCCAGCTTCTCACCGGCTTCGATCGCAGGACGGGTCAGGATTATCCTGCCAACCTCTTCGTTCCTGAAAGCGGTTATCGCCATTGCCATCGCCAGATAAGTCTTGCCTGTACCGGCAGGACCTGTTCCGAATACGATCATATTATCCCTGATGGCATCAACATATTCCTTTTGCCCTGTAGTCTTGGGTTTTACAGGTTTTCCGTTTATCGTGCGGCAGATGGTATCCTTATCAAGCTTTAATAATTCGCTTTCTTTATCTTCCATTGCCAGTTTGAGCCCGTATTCCACTTTATGAGCCTCCAGTGAGCTTTCATTTTTTGCGATCTGCTCCAGATCTCTGAGCAGTCTTATGGCGCGGTTGACATTTTTTTCACTGCCGATGATCTGTATCGCGCCGTCACGGTCGGTCACGTCGACCGCCAGTTCTTCCTCAAGCTGCTTTATATATCTGTCATTAGTCCCAAAAAGCATTCTGGTGCTTTCCGGATTCAATTCTATACTCTTTTTTACTCTAAGTGCTTCTTCCAATTATCATTCCACCTCGTCAAGGATCAATTCTTTGGGACTGATATACTCATCCCCAATATGATATGCGGCTTTAAGACGCTCAAGAGCTGCAGCTGCCTTAGCTTTATCATTGTGATATAACACAGCCAGAACATCTCCGGCTTTGACTTCATCGCCTACTTTTTTGCAGAGATAAATGCCTACCGAAGGATCGATATCATCGCTCTTTTTCTCTCTGCCGCCGCCCAGCATAAGTGAGCACATTCCCACTTCATCACAGATAATGCGCTGCACAAAGCCGGCTTTATCCGCTTTAAGCTCTACAGTCTCATCTGCCAGTTTAAGCTTTTCGATATCATCAACTACAGAGGCGTCGCCGCCCTGGGCAGTGATAAAACGCTTAAGCTGTTCTAAGGCGTTTCCGTCCCCGATAGCTTTCTTAAGCTTTTTCTCCGCGTCCTTAATATCCGCGGCCTTTCCAGCGCATAATACCATGCGGCTTCCCAGAGTGATCACCAGCTTTGTAAAATCCTCCGGCCCTTTGCCTTTTAGGGTATCTATGGCTTCCCTGACCTCTATTGCATTTCCTACAGCGCGTCCAAGAGGCTCGTCCATATTTGTTATCACTGCGCGGCAGTTCTTTCCGGCATGTTTGCCTATCTTGACCATGGCTTCTGCCAGAGCCTTTGCATCTTCGAATTCCTTCATAAAAGCTCCGCTGCCGCTCTTTACATCCAAAACTATGGCATCTGCTCCGGCCGCCAGTTTCTTGCTCATTATGGAAGATGCTATCAGAGACATCTGGTCCACGGTAGCAGTAACATCCCTCAGCGCATAAAGCTTTTTATCTGCAGGCGCCAGATCCGCAGTCTGTCCCATTATAGCCATGCCTATATCATTTACCTGCGCGATAAAAGCATCCATGCTCATCTCTGTTTTGAAACCGGGTATGGCTTCCAGCTTATCAATGGTTCCGCCGGTATGGCCAAGCCCCCTGCCGCTCATCTTAGCCAGGCTAACGCCCAGCGAAGAAACCAGAGGAAGCAGCGCGATGCTGGTCTTATCACCTACGCCGCCTGTGGAATGCTTATCTACTTTAACGCCCTTTATGGATGAGAGGTCAACTGTATCGCCGCTGTCTCTCATGGAGATCGTCAGATCTCCTGTTTCACGTTCATTCATCCCGTTAAAACATATTGCCATGGTCATGGCGCTCATCTGATAATCGGGAATATCGCCCCGGGTATAGCCCTGTATCATCCAGTCGATCTCTTCACTTGAAAGCTCGCCTCCGGTCTTTTTCTTCCGGATCAGATCATACATTCTCATAAACGTAACCTCCTTGCTTGATAGCTTTATTAAAATCTGTTATCATGCTCTTTATGAAATTACCCGATTCTTTTATCAAACGCATGGAAAAAATCCTGGGCTCCGATGCAGGGGCTTTTTTTGCTGCCCACGATATGGCGCCTGTTAAGGCTTTTCATTTAAACAAAGCCCGTATCGATGCAGCTGCCTTTGAAGAATGGCTGTCTGCGCAGAACAGCCTTTTTGCAGTAAAAATGCCCGGCGGATACGGTTACAGCTATTCCTTTTCCGATGATTCCACTATAGGAAGCCTTTCTCTGCACCATGCGGGAGCCATATACTCCCAGGACCCTTCAGCCATGCTTCCTGCCGGCTGTCTGGATATCCAAAAAGACATGCGCATACTTGATATGTGCGCAGCGCCCGGCGGCAAGACCTCACAGCTGGCTATGGCAGTAGACGGCGGCAGCGGTTTTGTACTGGCCAACGAGCCCAATCTGTCAAGAAATAAGATCCTGATATCCAATATAGAACGAATGGGATATCGTAATGTGATCACTTCCTGTCTTGAGCCGGCAGATATAGCAGCCGTATATCCGGAATATTTCGATCTGGTATTGGTCGATGCCCCCTGCTCGGGTGAAGGGATGTTCCGCAAATATCCGGACAGCATAAATGAATGGAGTCCGGAAAATGTAGCCGCATGCGCGCTGCGTCAAAAGGAAATACTAAAAGCCGCAGTAATGTGTTTAAAGCCCGGCGGACTTCTGGTTTACTCAACCTGTACCTATGCTCCCGAAGAGGACGAAGAACAGGTAGAATATCTTACCGCCGATCTGGGGCTTACTGTTGCAAATGCCCCTCAAACCGTAAGAGATCTGGCGCTGTGCAGCGCTCCAGGCTGTTATCGCTGCTATCCCCATCTATATGAAGGCGAGGGCCAGTTCATGGCTTATCTGTCAAAACCCGGAGAGCTCACAAAGAACTCAGAAGTTTCCGACAGACTCCCCTCCGGCATTAAAACCGCTGATAAAGCTGCTTTAAAATTCTTAAAGGAAAGCTGCGGCGATCTGTTTGACCCCTGCAGCCTGCTCTCTTATAAAGACCGTTATATAATACTGCCGGCCTTTCCGGGCACGCTCCCCTCTCACGGCATCACCAGCCTTGGAGTCACCGCAGCAGTATTTGATGAAAAGAAAAAACGCTATATCCCCCACCATCAGTTCTTCTCAGCTTACGGCAAACAGCTTTCAAAGCGTCTGGAACTCGATCCCGGAGATCCGCTTGTCAAACAATATATCGAAGGGATGGAGCTTACTGCCGATATGTCTTTTTCAAAGGGCTTTGGCGCTGTATGCGTTCTGGGTGTACCACTTGGCGGTTTCCGCTGCGCCGGCGGCCGTCTTAAAAATCTTTATCCCAAAGGCCTGCGCGATCATTTATGATAAGGCTCATTCCTCATTATCCTGAAAGCTCTGTAGTACTGCTCTAAGAGCACAACCCTCATCAGCTGATGCGGTAATGTCATCTTCGAGAACGAAAGAAGCATTGCCCCGTTTTTTATATCTTTATGCAGTCCCAGTGAGCCTCCGATTATAAACTGTATCTCTGATACACCGCTGTTCATCTTATCCGTCAGAAATGATGCAAATTCTTCGGAGGAATACTGTTTTCCCTCTATAGCCAAAACTATGCGAAGCGCTTTATCATTCAAGTATTGTCTGATGCGGCCCGCTTCAGTAAGCAAAATATCTTCTTCTCCCGCAGCAGATATCCCTTCGGGAGTCTTCTCATCCTTAAGCTCTATGATATTCAGTTTACAATAAGCCTTCAGGCGCTTTTCATACTCCGCGACAGCAGCGCTCCAGTAATTCTCTTTAAGTCTGCCTACGCAGATCAGATCGGTCTTTATCATGAGGCTATCGCTCCGCTGTCATCATCGTTTTCATACAGCATCTGATATATACGTTCGCTCATCTCATCCACATAAGCGGGTTCGAGATTCATGAATTTATGATCCAGTTCATAGGAAATACGCTGCAGGCGCATGATAACTTTTTCTTCTTCCTCATATACGGAATCTTTATCTATCAAGCCATCATCTATTTTAACGGCATCCAGATCTTCATGCGCCCATTTAAGGATCTCTTCGGTGCGCTTATCTTCTGCTTTTGCGCCTTTCAAAAGTCTTTTTGAACTTTTCATGGAATAATAACTGGCGATGAGCATAAAAACAGATAACGCCCCCAGCATGCCGCACATGATAAAGCGCCGGCTTACCGACATATTACCCGGCAGCAGATCAAAAGCCCACAAAAGAGAAAACAGCATGCCGGCCAGACCGCATATCAGTAATGCCAGCGCAGAGCCTTTTGCTTCACTGGCCTGCTGCGCCTTACTGTGATAAGCTGTAAGATTAGAATCTGCCCCCATAACCCCTTTACCTCCGCTTGATCCGGGGACATATGCATCATCAATGCACGCTTCCCCGAAAAGAACTTAATCTTCCGTAATGATCGGTTCAGGTTCTGCGTACATCTCCGGTTCTATATAATCTCCCAGACTATAGCTGCCGTCTTCATCGGATCTGACGCCTTTATACATATAACCGGTGTCGATATCGCCCATATAATACGCTCCTGTCCTCATGGAGTTTTCGGCGATATCCGTTATATATTCGGTTATGATATAAAATATGGATTCATCAAACTTGATGGCTGCATTTACATTATAAGTATATCTGTTCAGATTTCCGGGAAGATGTCCTTCAAGGTCTGTAGTCTTGCCCTGATTGATATTCAGCTGTTTGATAGCATTGATAAATACCTGCGCATCCACTTCGCCTTCAAGCGTCAGTTCAAAATCGTATTCGGCAATGTCGCCCGGAATGCCATCCTGACTGTAAGCTACAAACATCATATGCGAATGTCCGATAGGCATGGGCACGGGACTCAGATATTCCTGGCTCTCATCTGTAGGCACCTTGCCGTCAGTAGTATAGAATATACGGCAATATTTCTGGGCAGTGGCTGCTATGAGCTCAGGCTCCTCAAATTCTCCTCCTTCGGGAGTGACCACCGGCGCATCGGGTTTAATGATATCGATGGTAAATCTTCCTTCCGTCACATTTGAAACGATACCGTAATTATTCACAAATATAGCTCTGACATTATAGATACCCATTTCCAGATACAGCGGCGCAGTATAGAGTTCACTGTCTGTTGTGGGATCCGTGCCGTCCAGAGTATAATAAATATTACCGCTGGTCGCAGCCGAAAGCTTCAGCCATATAACATCTTCATATACTCCGGGTTCTTCGGAAAACTCGGGAGCCACGGCAGTATATTCCTGGAACTGGCTTACAATGTTTATATCATCACAGCTTTCCAGTATGGTCTCTATCATCGCATAATCTTTTCTTTCGGCATAATAATCGATGATCTTTCTGTATGCCACCTGCGAATTCACATCATGCGAATAAATGATCTCCCAAAGCATAAGAAGACCCTTTTCTTCCTCATCATTGGCAAAGTAGTATTCTACAAGCGTAAATTTAAGGGATGTATCATCGGAATTGATCTCCAGCGCGCGCTCCATATGCTCTATCGCAGTGATATAATCACCTTCTGCCGCAGCATCTTTCGCGAGCTGAGCCTGATAAGACTGGGAATTCTCTGTATAAAGGCGTTTACTGATCTTTGACACGCCCCAGATCCCCAGACCGATAAGTGCCAGAAAGAGAACAAGGATCACCCATTTGAAGCGGCTTTCCTTAATAGCCAGCATCAGCTGATGCCAGGCATCTTCATCCTCAAAATCATCATCGTCATCTATATAATCACCATCATATTCCTCGTCAAACTCATCCAGTTCTTCTTCATCTTCATCTTCGTAATCATAATACTGAGAGTCCGGAGAATACGTTTTTACATCGTCATCCTCATCATAGTAATATCCATCATCTTCATCATAATACTCATCATCATAGTATTCTTCTTCAGCATCATCTTCTTCATCAAGGTCATGGATATCCAGATCATCAAACTCAAGGTCTGACAATCCGTCATTTATACGATTCTCAATTGCAGGATCAAAATCAGGGATCAGCTTAAGCTCCGCTCCGCAATTACTGCAGAGCAGCAGGCCTTCCTCAATCTCTGAACCACATTCGGGACAGGTCATAAATGATATCTACCTCCACATCATCAGAACAGGCCGGTTATCCTGCCATTGTCATCCACGTCGATATTATATGCGGCAGGTGACTTGGGCAGACCGGGCATGCTGAGTATGCTGCCGGATATTGCCACTACAAAACCGGCGCCGGCGCTGACATAGATCTCTCTGATATGCAGGGTAAAGCCTTCAGGCGCGCCCAGAGCTTTGGGATCATCCGATAAGGAATATTGCGTCTTTGCCATACATACAGGTAGATCGCCAAAGCCCATTTCCTCGAGACGCATGATCTCTTTCTCTGCTGCTTTGGCATATTCTACATTTGCCGCGCCATATATCTTCGAAGAGATCGCAGCGATCTTCTCCTTGATGCCGGAATTTACGTCATATATAAACTTAAGTTCCGAAGGCTTGTCGCAGAGTTCCTTAACTATCTTCGCCAGCTCCACTCCGCCTTCGCCGCCTTTCGCAAATACTTCCGATACAGCAAAAGGAACTCCCAGCTCTTCGCATATCGCTTTAAGCGCGGTTATCTCATCGGAAGTATCATCAGCAAATCTGTTAATGGTAACAGCCACATTGACGCCGTACTGCTGAAGATTTCGTACATGTCTCTTAAGGTTTGCACTGCCCTTCTTAAGAGCTTCGACATTTTCTGTCTTAAGCTCAGCCACGGGAATGCCGGCATTATACTTGAGTGCCCTGATAGTGGCTACGATAACAACCGCATCAGGTTTAAGCCCCGTTTTGCGGCATTTGATATCAAGGAATTTCTCAGCCCCCAGATCTGCGCCAAAACCTGCTTCCGTTATACAGTAATCACCCAGCTTAAGCGCTGTGCGCGTTGCGATAACACTGTTGCAGCCGTGAGCTATATTGGCAAAAGGCCCGCCGTGTATTATGACCGGCGTATGTTCAAGGGTCTGGACCATATTAGGCTTTAACGCATCTTTAAGAAGGGCTGCCATAGGACCTACGGCGCCTATATCTTTTGCAGTCACAGCCTTTCCGTCAAGATCATATGCGACGATCACGCGAGAAAGCTTCGCTTTAAGATCCTTCATATCTTCTGCCAGACATAATATAGCCATGATCTCGCTGGCAACTGTTATAACGAAATGATCTTCGCGAACAAAACCGTCATTCTTATCTCCAAGGCCCACCACAATATTTCGAAGCGCCCTGTCATTCATATCCATGCATCGTTTCCATACTATCTGCCTTGAATCGATGCGAAGCACATTGCCCTGCTGTATATGATTATCCAAAAGAGCTGCGCAGAGATTATTTGCTGCGGTTATTGCATGGAAATCTCCGGTAAAATGAAGGTTGATATCCTCCATGGGTATAACCTGGCTGTATCCGCCGCCGGCTGCCCCTCCCTTTACTCCGAAGCACGGCCCCAGTGAAGGCTCACGAAGCGCCAGCACAGCCTTTTCCCCGATCTTTGCAAAAGCCTGTGAAAGGCCGACACTTATGGTTGTCTTGCCTTCACCTGCAGGGGTGGGATTGATCGCAGTGACCAGTATCAGCTTTCCGTTTTTGTTGCCGCTGATGCGTTTTAAACAAGCATCCGAAAGTTTGGCTTTATACTTGCCGTAGGCTTCAAGCTCATCCTCGGAAATCCCAAGTTTTGCCGCTATATCCCTGATAGGGAGTATCTGTGCTTCCTGTGCTATTTCGATATCTGTCTTCATAAACCTAAACCTCTCATTACTTTTTCTCTTTCAGAAAAGTTTCCAACTGTTCCATGCTCATAAGCACCTTACGGGGTTTGGTGCCTTCTTCCGGTCCTACTATTCCGTTAGCTTCCATCTGGTCTATGATCCTTGCCGCGCGGTTAAAACCTATCTTGAACACCCTCTGCAGCATGCCGCTCGAAGCCTTTTCCTTCTCTATGACAAAGCGGCAGGCTTTCTCAAAATATTCATCCAGGCCATCACCATTATCAGACGAAGCATCTGAAGTATCCGATGAACTCTCGGGCGCAGCAGAAAGATTGCTCATGTCATCCAGTATCTTCTGATCATATACCTGATTCTGTGCAGTCTGCTTTTTAAGGAACTCAGCGACTTTCTGCACTTCTTCATCCGAAACGAAGGCGCCCTGCACGCGCAGAGGCTTGTTATAGCCCTGAGGCGCAAAGAGCATATCACCATAGCCCAGAAGCTTTTCTGCTCCGGTAGCATCCAGTATCGTTCGGGAATCGACGCCGCTGCCGCACTTAAGAGCTACACGGCTGGGCATATTGGCTTTTATAAGGCCTGTGATAACATCCACCGAAGGACGCTGCGTAGCTATTATCAGATGTATGCCTGCTGCACGGGCAAGCTGGGCGATACGGCAGATGGAATCTTCCACTTCCTTACCGGCTACCATCATCAGATCGGCAAGCTCATCTACGACTATCACGATCTTATAAAGCTTTTTAGCCACATTGCCCTCGGCATCCTTTATCCTGCCCTGCTCAACCTGTTCATTATATGCATCTATGCCGCGGACCTCGTGCTCGGCAAATATCTTATAACGATTGGTCATTTCTGCCACAGCCCAGGCCAAAGCCACATTTGCCTTTCTGGGATCGGTAACCACAGGCATCAGCAGATGCGGGATATCGTTATATACAGAGAATTCCACAACCTTGGGATCTATCAGTATCAGTTTTACCTCTTCGGGATCAGCATTAAACAGTATGCTCTGTATAATGGAATTGGTAAATACCGATTTACCCGAACCTGTAGTTCCGGCCACCAGCAGGTGGGGCATCTTTCCTATATCGGCCACTATAACATGGCCGCTGATATCTTTACCTACTACAAAGGTGAGCTTTGAAGAAGCTTTTTTAAACTCATTTGATTCGATCAGTTCCTTTAAGGATACGGGTATTCTTTCCTTATTGGGTATTTCTATACCAACGGCAGCTTTACCGGGTATAGGCGCTTCGATCCTTATCTCTTCGGCTGCTAAATTAAGCTTAAGGTCATCGGCAAGATTAACTATCTTGTTGACTTTTATGCCTTCTCCAAGAGAAAGCTCAAAGCGCGTAACCGAAGGGCCCTGGCTGTAATCGTTTACCGTGGCGACCACGCCAAAGGATTTAAGCGTCTGCTGCAGCAGCAAAGCGGTTTCTTTAAGTTCTGCGTCAGTATCCCCTTTTGCCCCCTTCTTTGGATCCTTAAGCAAAGAGATAGGCGGCTTTTCGTAAGGGATCTTTACGGGAGCTGTATTAGCGGCAGGCGCAGCAGCAGCCGCGGCTGTCTTTGCCTTTTCCTGCTCATTTTTAACCGCGGATGTGCTGCCCTCATCAGGCATTATCTCATCTGCCGGCTTCATCACTTCGGTCTGAAGCTTTTCGGGTATCTTAAGGTCTTCATCATTTTCATCAAAAAATGAAGGCTTGGGTTTCTGGGGCAGATCTTCTGCAGCCGGTGCCGAAACAGGTTCCGGAGCAGCTGCCTTTATCTCTGTGATCTCTTCACGTGCAGGTTCTGCGGAAACCTCTGCCGGTTTGATCTCGGCGGTATCGGCTTTTATATCATCCCATGCAGGCTTAACTTCACGTATCTCATCTTCATGTATGCGTTTGGTATCTGCAGATATGCTCTCAGGCTTTTCCGTATATCCATCGGCTGCAGCCATGTTTTCTTCCGGTATAAGCGTTATCTCATGCATATCGTCAAGTTTATGTACTCCGGGTATGCCGTTATCTGAAGTGCCCGGATAAGCGCGGCGGCGTCCGGGACTGGTGGTTGCAAGGATCCTCTCATCCTCCGCCCTCTCTTCGGCCTCTTTGCGACGTCTGTCATTTTCCTGTTTCTTTAAGCGTTTTTCTTCTCTGGCCTTTTCACGTTCTTCCTGGATCAGGCGCACTTCTTCTTCGTGACGCGCTTTTCTTCTGGCCGCTTCTCTCTGCTGTTCTATATGCTTGCGCCTGCGCTCTTCACGCGCCAGACGTTTTTCTTCTTCCAGTCTCTCGAGTTCTTCCTCGTCGAGCCATTCTTCTTCGGTATCTTCCGTTCTGTGCCTTCCCGTCACCTCACCGCTGCCCGAAAGCATGTCCATTATCCAGTCAAAAAAACTGCGTCCGGCAATGAGCATAACCGAAAAGATAATAAATAAGATCACAACAAATAAACCGCCGCCCTTGCCGAACAGGCCGTGGAATATCAGTGCAGGGACACCGAAAAGCACACCTCCGCCGCTGCCATCATTATAGAGCGCGGTATTGATGAGTCCCAGCTTGCTGAAGAATGTATCCATCTTTTCCACACGAGCTGAAAGAGCGTCCAGATCCGTCCCCAGGAAAGCCAGAAACATACCGCTGAATACAATGACCAGAACAGCGCCTGTGATCTTGTGAGCCGGTATCTGTTTCTGTGCAATAAATACATGATAAAAAAACGCGACTGCGACAATGATAGGCAATATATAGGCCGGCAGGCCGAATATTCCCAGCATAAGATTTTTGATAAAAGGACCGAAACTGCCTTTTATTACCCCAAACATACAGAGGCACAGAACGATAAGCACGCAAAAAACAACAAACAGAAGTACTATCGGAAAAATACTGTCTTCCGGTTGAGGACTTCTTTTTTTGCTGTTGCTTCTTTTTGCAGCCGTAGCGGATTTGCCGCTTCGCTGCGAACTGTTCGATCTTGTATTTTTAGCTTTAGAAGATGCGTTTGTGCGTCTTCTACCGTTTCCGGCAGTTGCCAAGATCCTTCCTCCGTATCATCAAAAATGTCAGTTTACATCAAAAAAGTCCTTGCCGCTCATATCAACCACATCAAAGTGCATATCAGCAGGCGGCACTTCAAGATCATAATCCATATCCTTAGCCACATGTTTTTTGGGCACGGGAAGCGGATTCTTTATCGGTTCAGAAGGATGGGCTTTTTCCTTTTCCGCTTCATTGGCCTTCTGTCCGCTGTCATTAATAATCTCTATATTCGAAAGATTGGGTATCTCCTTCGTATCGCCTTTAAGGGCAGCCTCATTATTATCAGGCTTTCCATAAGTACCGGGCGCTATAAGCCCCTGTCTTTTTGCTTCCTCAACAGTCATAGCCAGCTTAAGCGCAGGCTGAGGCCCCATAGGATTGGGCGGCAATGGTCTGGGCGCTGATGCGACCATTGTCTGGGGTTTGGCAACTTCCCTTGGCGGTGTTATGGCAGGCGCAGCAGCGTTTCTCTGATTGGAGGTCTGTGTTTTCTGCACAGCATCCTTCTCCTCTTCTGCCTTGGGAGCCGCATCATTGCTCTTATACTCAGCTGCTTTTTCAGCAGCCTGCATGATATGTCTGGGCGGTGCAAAACGACTTGCCCTCGCGCGGTCTAAAGCTGACATCTCACCCGGCTTTCTGGTATTGTTTTCTGCACCATTCCCATGAGCATCAGAAGAAGGCGCTTTTGCGTCGTTTACCCCATTGGCAGCGGCGCCGGGAGCTGCCAATGTTGCCGCATTATCAGCTTTATTCTCTATAACAGGATCGGGATTCTTACGGACTTTAAGAAAATCCAGCTGGCTTTCCAGTTCCCTTACCTTTGCCGCTTCTTCGGGAGTAAGAGTATTTGCCAATGTAAATACCTCCAATGATCTGTTTATTTATCGAGTAACTCTTCAATATGATATAACGGACGCTGTTTTACTTCGCCGTAGATCTTACCGACATATTCGCCTATAACGCCCACAGCCAGCAGCTGTACGCCTCCAAGGAACCAGATTGACAGTATCAAAGAGGTCCAGCCTTTTTCCACATTGCCTGTCATATATGAAATAAAGGCATAAATCGCTGCAGCCAGGCAGACCAGAAGCACTAAAACACCCGTGCGCTGCACCATCTTAATGGGTTCGGTAGAGAATGAAGTTATTCCGTTTACCGCCAGCGCCAGCATCTTTTTGAGTGGATACTTGGATTCTCCGGCCATTCTCTCGCCGCGTTCATAGACCACTTCGCCTGTCTTTAATCCCAGCAGCGGTATCAGGCCGCGAAGATAAAGATTTGATTCTTTATACATCGAAAGTTCATCAAGAGCCTTCTTCGACATCAATCTGAAATCCGCATGATTATAGATCGTTTTTACTCCCATTGAAGATAAAAGCTTATAAAAGCCCTGGGCAGTACTGCGCTTAAAAAACGAATCCTTCTTGCGGCTTCCGCGTATGCCGTAAACAATCTCGCAGCCCTCATGATATTTATCTATCATCTCTTTGATAACAGAGATGTCATCCTGAAGATCGGCATCGATGGAAATACTGATATCGGCGCGTTCCCTGGCTGTCATAAGTCCCGAGAGCAAAGCAGACTGATGCCCGCAGTTTTTTGAGAGCTTCTGCCCCCATACATCTGCGGAACTGTCATGATTCTCCCTGATTATCTCCCAGGTCCTGTCCCTGCTTCCGTCATCAACAAGCAGCAGATAGCTTTTTTCATTGATGCTGCCGGATGCTTTTAATTCATCAAGCACTCCCCGCAGCTTAGCTATACTGTCGGGAAGCACTTCTTCTTCATTATAGCAGGGTACAACTATAGCCAGAATCTCATTCATATCCGATCATTCATCCCAATTGGTATAAACATTCTGCACGTCATCATCCTCATCCAGCAGATCGAGTATGCGGGTAAGGCATTTGACGTTTTCTTCATCGCTTACTTCCACATAATTCTGGGGAAGTCTTGTTACTTCTGCGCTGACCATGGCGATCTTCTCATCTTCAAGCGTCTTACGCACGGTCTCCAGATCATCGGGATCGGTTATTATCTCAAAGGAATCCTCTTCTTCCGAGAAATCTTCCGCGCCTGCATCCAGCGCTTTTTCCATAAGGGTATCGGCATCCAGATCACATTCTTCCTTATCGATGATTATCTGGCCTTTGGTATCAAACATAAAGGATACGCAGCCGGGAGTGCCTATATTGCCGTTTCCCTTCGAAAATGCGGCGCGCACATTTGCAGCGGTCCTGTTCTTATTGTCAGTCAGCGTCTCTACGATTATAGCTGTTCCGCCGGGGCCGTAGCCTTCATAGGTAATGTGCTCATAGTTTACATTGCCGCCTTCACCGGAAGCTTTTTTAATGCCGCGGTCAATGGTATCATTGGGCATGTTGTTGGCCTTAGCTTTAGCTATAACAGTCGCCAGCTTGTAATTATTGGCAGGATCGGGTCCGCCTTCCTTAACAGCCACAGCGATTTCACGGCCTATGATGGTAAATATCTTTCCTTTTGCCGCATCATTTTTTTCCTTCTTATGCTTGATGTTTGCAAATTTTGAATGTCCTGACATAAAACTCTCCTTATCTTGATTTATTCCACGGTATTTTACCACATATAGTTGTTTTGTGCAAGTTATGTTAATCTGCTGACACTGATAGACTTTATCATCTTATCCTCAACATCTTCAACCTTAAAATGATAACCGCCTATATCGGTTTCAAAATGATCGCCTTTTTCCGGGATACGCTCCATAAGCGAAATAAGATAACCGTTTATCGTTTCAAACTCTGTATCACCGAAATCTATCCCCAGACGCTCTGACAGATCTTCAAGCTTTGTAAGCCCCTCTATCAGATAATTTTCGCCCTTATCATCTTTAACGATGCGATCGTTATCATCATCATATTCATCCTGTATATTACCGACTATCTCCTCAAGGATATCCTCCATGGCTACCAGCCCGGAAGTCTGTCCGTATTCATCCACGACAATGACCATCTGTGTGTTGGTTGACTGCATCTGTTTAAACAGTGAATTAACGGTCTTTGTTTCAGGAACAAAAACAGCCTCACGCAGTTCGTCCGACAGTTCAGCCAGCGTGGGATTAAGTTTGGGCGCCTCTTCACGCAGTCTGATGGCATCCTTAAGATGCAATATCCCGGTAATATGGTCCAGATCCTCATGAAACACGGGATAGCGTGAAAAATTATTATTTATTATCTCCTTGAGAGCATCCTTAAGTTTTGTCTCATCATCAAATGCCTTGATATGATTGCGGTGCGTCATTATATCAACGGCTTCCTTATCGGAAAGCTCAAAGATATTCGCTATCATCTCTGCCTCTTCAGGCTCTATGGTCCCGTTCTCCTGGCCTTCATTGACTATAGCTATTATCTCTCTTTCCGTCCCGTCCTCATCAAGTTCCTTTTTCTTATTAAAGAGCCGCTCAAACCATCGCGGCTTCGCGTCATCTTCCATTTTTCGCCTTTCTCCTTGTTATATTAATTCTATAAAGATCCTTCGTCGCTAAAGCTCCTCAGGATGACATACCCGGGTCATCCTGAGCGCAGCGAAGGATCTTTCATCAGTTTCGTATATAAACCCTCGGAACACGCTTTCCTATATCGCATACGGCCTCGTAATTTATACGACCGGACAGTGAAGCGAATTCCTCCATCGTAATACATTCATCTCCGTCTGCACCGACCAGCGTTGCCAGATCTCCGGGTTTAACCTTATCGTTTCCGGTAACATCCACCATCATCTGATCCATGCACACACGCCCCACCACGGGATAACGCCTGCCGTATAAAAGCACGCAGCCCTTATCAGACAGACATCTGGGATATCCGTCCGCATAACCCACGGACAAGGTGGCTATGCGTGAAGGATGCTCCGTGATAAATGTACCGCCATAGCTTATCGGCGTGCCTGCCGGCACATCTTTGACATGGATCACGCTGGTCTTTATCTCCATTGCAGGTTTTAATCTGATGCGTCCGGGATCTACTTCATCAGAAGGAAGCAGACCGTATGTTATGATGCCGCTTCTGACCAGATCCATATGAGTATATGGAAGCTCCATGATGGATGCGCTGTTTGCACAATGCTTTAAAGGTATTTTTATACCCATATCATCAAGCGCATCGATAAAATTCTTATATCTTTCGTACTGCTGTTTGGCAGGTCCCTTATCCAGTTCATCTGCCCGGGCAAAATGAGTGAATATTCCTTCCACGCGGATACCCGGCATCTGAGTAACAGTCTTTACAAATTCAAGGCCTTTCTCATCGGGCTGTATTCCTATGCGCCCCATACCCGTATCCAGTTTGATATGCACCAGCGCATCCCTTCCGCTGCGCAGCGCGGTCTCTGATAAGAGTTTTGCGCTGTCCATGTCAAAAAGGCTCACTCTTATGCCGTACTCAACAGCCAGAGGTATCGTTGACGGGAAAGTATAACCCAGTATAAGCACAGGCTTACCAATGCCCTGTTCGATTATATCCAGAGCCTCATCTATCGTGGCCACGGCATATCCCCATACTGCATCGACCATTGATAATTCCTGGGCGATGCGCACGGCGCCATGACCATAGCCGTCAGCTTTGATAACGGCCATGATCTTTGTTTTCTTGGGTATGGCTTCCCTGACGTGACGGATATTATAATGAATATTATCCAGATTTACTGTTGCAAAAACACGTTCCTGATGTAACATTATTATTCTCCGGATCCTTCTTCGGAGCCTTTATCAGCAGCGCCTGCTTTAGCTTCTGCGGCATCGGCAGCCGTTTGGTTGCCTGCATTCTTTGCCGGAGCATCCCCCGGCTTCGCAGGAGCAGTCTTTACCACATGTTCGGTCTCGGGATTATATTTCATATCAAAAATATCTATAACCTCTGCCCCGAAAATATCATGCATATAGGAATAGATCTGCTGGTTCTTTAATTCGGCCTCCTGTTTACGGACCACATTTTTCTTAAGTTCTATGCGCATAGCCGATATCCAGTTCGTGATCTCGTTGATGCGCTCTGTATTCTGCGCTATCTGTTCATAGCATATTTCCATGGTATCGAGCATAAGCTCATAATTTACCTTATCAATTTCTTTAGGAAGGTCAAGCAGTTCATCCTGATACGCTTCAAGCTGCTGATTAAGCGCATTGATCTGAGCCGAATAATCTGCCTGTTTCTGCTTGCCGCCCTGCTCGTCCATGACGCCCACTATCTCTTCCATCAGTTTGGCTTTGCGGGCGCGTATTTCTTTAGACTCGGTATTTATCTTTCCCTGACGCTTTAACAGCTCTTTGAGCTGCGCTTCCAGCTCCTGCATATGCGGAGTATGGTCTATTCCGGCCATCAGTTTATACCACTTGTTGTCAAGCGATATCACAGGTATGCGTTTGCCTGAAAGCGCAGGTCTGAATACTTCATCCGTTCTGGACATTTTTTACCCCAATTCGTCAAAAGTAGCTCTGATAGCCTTGATAAAATCAAGACTGTTAAGTATAACGGGATCTTTGCAGGTTGATATAAGAGAAAGTGACTTGGTCATCTTTCCGTCTTCGACCGTTTTAATGCAGGCCTTTTCCAGTCTGTCGGCAAAATCACATAATTCTTTGATGCCGTCAAGCTCTCCGCGCTTTCTCAGCGCGCCGGTCCATGCAAATATCGTTGCGATCGAATTGGTGGATGTCTCCTCACCCTTTAAATGCTTATAATAATGACGCTGTACGGTACCGTGCGCTGCTTCATACTCATAAACTCCCTTAGGTGAAACCAGTACCGATGTCATCATCGAAAGATCGCCGTATGCGGTAGCAACCATGTCGCTCATCACGTCGCCATCATAATTCTTGCATGCCCAGATAAAGCCGCCTTCGGAACGGATAACGCGCGCAACCGCATCATCGATAAGGGTATAGAAATACTCTATCCCAAGCTCCTTGAACTTATCCGCATACTCCGCATCATATATCTCCTGGAAGATATCTTTGAAAGTATGGTCATATTTTTTGGAGATGGTATCCTTTGTCGAAAACCACAGATCCTGCTTTGTATCAACTGCATATTTGAAGCAGGCCTGCGCAAACGATCTGATGGATGCCTCTGTATTATGTATGCCCTGTAATATGCCGGGGCCCTTAAATTCATGTATGGTCTCTCTTATCTCCGTGCCGTCCTCAGCCGTAAATACCAGCTCAGCTTTTCCTGCGCCCGGAACTTTTATCTCAACATTTTTATATACATCGCCATATGCGTGACGGGCTATGGTTATAGGCTTTTTCCAATTGGCCACATAAGGCACTATGCCTTTTACAAGGATGGGTGCGCGGAAAACGGTTCCGTCGAGAATAGATCTGATAGTTCCGTTGGGGCTCTTCCACATCTCTTTAAGGTCATATTCCTTAACTCTTGCGGCATTGGGTGTAATGGTAGCGCATTTAACTGCCACGCCGTACTTATTGGTTGCTTCTGCAGAATCGATCGTAACCTGATCGTTGGTCTCGTTTCTGTTCTTTAAGCCCAGATCATAATACTCTGTCTTAAGATCGACATAGGGTGTGATCAGTTCCTCCTTTATCATTGCCCAGAGGATACGTGTCATTTCATCTCCGTCCATCTCCACCAGAGGTGTTGTCATCTGAATCTTTGCCATTGTTAACTTACTCCTTTTTATTTATTCCAGAACACCATCCGCAACACTCTTTATGTAAGCGGGAAGCACTTCCGGTCTCTCACCTTTTATTCCTATCAGCACTCCGTCGCCCACAACCAGGACATCGCCTTCGGCGGCGTTCTCCATCCAGTTATTATACCACGGAGTGAAATTAAATGCATTCTTTCCTATATGTTCTACCGAAGAAGGTATGGAAACATTATAAAGCATGTCGCAATGATAAAACGCCCCTTCGCCTATGGATCTGGTTCCTTCGGGCAGGACTGCGCTGCCCAGATGTGTTCTGGCAAAGGCAAAATCACCTATGCTGTTAAGCCCCGGCGCAAAATCAAAGTCGGTAAGCGTCTGGTCCAGATAATGCGCATGATCGCTTATGGCATTAGTTGTTGTTTTAGGAAGATTATTGGGATCCACAACATTAAAATCCGAAGCATCTATCTGCACATATGCCTTATCCGATACCACCGGCGAATTGCCAAGTATAACGCCTTCCGCCGTAACCCTAAGAGAATCATGAACTTCAGGATCCGGCTGCGTATAT
The DNA here is from genome assembly GCA_946612125.1 of uncultured Lachnospiraceae bacterium. GTDB lineage: Bacteria > Bacillota > Clostridia > Lachnospirales > Lachnospiraceae > NK4A136. The sequence continues at coordinate 33,136 of CAMOEK010000007.1, forward strand.
ATGGGAGCGTTTCCGTTTATCACACTGCTGTCTGCGGTTACAGGAGTCTGCGCTGTATCCTGCTGCGGCGTATCATCTGCAGCTGCCACTGCCGCCTCTTCATATTGGAGCGCATTTACGGCAAAAACAGGTACCTGCGAAACAGGATAAAAATGATCATCGGCATAACGCTGCGCAAAAGAATAAGTATCGCAGATAATATACATCTGTTCCGGGCAGCCGTCAAAGGCTGTCTCATGTATCCTGCCAACGGATTCCGGGATTATTACCTGCGCCAGGCTGCTGCAGCCCGAAAAAGCGCCTATGCCTATCTCGTATGTGGGTATCTGCATGCTTACGTTTACCAGTGCCGGACAGTTAGAGAATGCATAATTCGGGATCTTTTTTATACCGTTTATTGTTACGGACTTCAGATTATCGCAGCCCCAGAATGCATAACGCGCAATATCTTCAACATTCTCGGGAATGCCGTATGCCCCGGAAGGAGAACCGGCCGCGAACTGATACAGCTTGGTGCCGCCCTTGTTAAAAACAGCGCTGCCCACGGCAGTCAGATAGGGATTGTCGGCAGATATATTTATGCTCTGCAGGCTGTCACAATCCGAAAAAGCTCCGTTTCCGAAATTCTTAAGTCCCGCGCCTATATCCACACTGCTCAACGCGCTGCAGCCCCAGAATGCTGAATCTCCCATCGTGGCAACACTGTCGGGGATAACAACTTTTTTAAGCGACTTGCAGTCCTTAAATGCGTTTTCATCTATCTTGTCGACGCTGTCCGAAAAATATACTTCTTCAATGATGTTATTACCCAAAAAAGCATCCCTGCCCACGGTTTCCACCGTGGACGGGATGGTTACTTTTGATGCTGTTCCGTTATAGCTGTGCAGCACTCCGCCTGTGACATTAAAGTCGCCTTCGGAGGATGCATTTGCTCGATAGATCCCGCCTATCAGAAGGACCATAGCAACAGCCGTTATTGGGATTAAAAATACCAGGCGTTTATCCATAGTTTATTTTCCCGATGATCTTCTTCTCTTCTTTTCTTCTTCGATTATGGGGTTCTTGTCCTTCCAGAGGAACAATACCGCCGACATGGAAAGCATGCCCGCCGATAAGAACCACTTGGGCGCAATGCCGTCACCGGTCTTGGGCGTATTATCGGTAATGCCTCTTACCACATTCTTGGTATCAACAAAGATCGTATAAGGCGAGAAGTGGGTCGCCGTAAATCTCATGCAGGGCACGCCGTCTATCGTGGTGTAGGAAACAGCCAGTTCCTGAAGCTGTCCGTTTATTACCGCTCCCGCTTTGTTATTGCCTGCATAGGAAAGCAGGGATTCAGGTATGGGCAGGGTTATGGTCACTGCCAGATTGTTTGCATTCTGCACCACATAGGTACCTGTGGAATCATACAGCGAAATATCAAATGCCGCATAACGCAGGTCGGTGAATCTCTCGCCATATGCGTTTCTGAATGCTGCTTCCACTGCGGCCGTTGCGGCAGCCGAATCGGTTACTTTTACGATAAAGTTATCTGTTGATCCCGAAACGGAAGCGCTGCCCATGTTCTTCTTGTTATTATCGATAGTATCGGTTGTAATACGCACTTCCGTGCCGCCGCGTCCGGGCGCGGGTGTGGGCGTTACATAAATTACGGTATCACCGCTGACAACCCTTATAGGCGTAGGCTGCACAACACTGTTTCCGCTGGCCGCGATGCTCTTGTATGTTGCAGTAACCTTAACATCATGGCTGGGCATAATAAACGTTGTAGATACAGCAAGTATATTGCTCATGCCTATATCGGTATTGGATGTGGTCCAGCGGTCGAAGGTCCTGCCTTCGGGAGCCGAATATGCAGTCACCGTGATCACACTGCCCGCAGGATACTGGCCCGAGCCGGATCCGTTCTCAACCGTAGCATAGTACATCTTTCCGTTGTAGGCCGGAGTATTTCCGCTGACGGTAGGCGTAGGCGTGCCCGTGGTCCCGGGAGCTTTGGTAGGCGCTGCCGTAGGCGTGTTTGTGGCGCCCGGTGCTTTAGTGGGCGTAGGCGTAGGTGTGCCTGTAGTGCCCGGCGCAAGCGTAGGCGTAGGCGTGTTGGATGATGCAGAGCCCTTCTGTCTGAAGGAAGCAAAACATCTCCAGTCCGAATTGATGGTCGCGCCGTAAATCGCATTGTTTGCTACGGCATTACCGCCCTCGTAGCATATCCACGAATCAAATTCCCAATCAGCGGTATTTCTGCCCGCGATCTTGGTCGTAAGTCCTGTGATATAATCATAAGGCATAAAACCTGTTGTGCCCTGGGTCACCTTCTGGCTGCCGATACCTCCACCGATATCATCATAGAATGAAACCGTGCATTCGGCGGGTGTAGGCGCTACAGGTTCTTCATATGTAGCATAGATATTACGGTCTTCGGTAATATTGATACCTACCATTGTGCCCGTCACAACCTGCCTGGTTGCAGGATCCAGCCATGCCCATTCCTTGAAATCCGATACTGACGAAGTATCCGGGAAGTTTGTCACAGACGCAGGCACAGTCTCAAATATCTGCCTTGATAAAGGCGTATTGTCAAACAGATCCAGCATATCCCTGTCTTTCCAGAACGTCACCGTAACATTTGATATGGGTATCCAGTGTATATGCTCAGGTCCTTTTTTACTCTCTATGGTACAGAAATAGCCTCGTGAGCCTTCGGGTGTCTTTATGTAATAATTATTCTTTTTGGTCTTATCGTATTCATCAAACGCTTCAGGCTCGATCTCAGTTGTCATGGAAGGGATCTTTACTTCAAGGCCGTTGCAGCAGCCCTTGAAGGCTCCATCCTTAACCTCTGCGAGCTTATCGGAAAGCGATACCTTTGAAAGTGACTCACAGCCTTCAAAGCAGTTCTCCACTATGACGCCCAGATCATCCAGATCCGTAAGATCAACTATCGTTATCTCTGTGCAGCCGTCAAATGCCCCGCTCTTGATAACGCTTACTCCCTCAAGGAACTGCGCGTCATTAGCCGGTGAAATCTCTCCTGTGCGGGCAGGCAGGCATGCAACCAGTTCCTGCTCGGGCGAATTCATATCATGACGGTAAAGTATCATATTGTCGCAATCCAGATAAGGATTCTTATCCGTATAAGCGGTCTCCAGAGTCAGCAGGTTCTTGCAGCCGTGGAACACCTTTTCACCTATGGAATCATAGATGTAATTCGAATTATTCTCCGTGATCGTGGATCCGCGTCCCAGCTCCTGGCCCAGGTTTACATAATACAGCATCTCACAGCTGTCAAAGCAGTAATCCGGAAGGGCTTCAACCTTGGGAAGGTTGATGGTCTGAACCCAGTCATTGCCCCTGTTGCTTTCGGGTGTAAAGGATGCATTAACACTGTGGATAGCATTCAGGCTGTCGGCCACTTCCGCGGAGAAAAGTCCGGGATGCGTAACTTCGGGTGTTGCACCAAATATTGAAACCTTTGTTGATGCCATATCAAGCGCCACTCCGCTGCCTCCGTAAAGCTGCCTCTTGCTCACGCCATAAAGAGCCTTGGTGGCATTTGTATTATCGATGTAGCGCACATCATTATTATCCGCAGCTATGAAACTCTTAACATCTATAGACTGTACAACCGGCGGAACCTCTACAAACATCGTAGATTCCACAAGCTTCTGCTCATTTACGGAAAGCTTGTTCTTATCCCCGTTATTGACCGCAGTCTTTAAGCTCTCCGGCAGTTCCTGGAATCTGGGATAATCGATCAGCATTACCTTATTGGTACCGGGATACAGTTCGTATGTAACCATGCTCATGGTCTGGATACGGCTCTTTCTTTCTGCTTCCGTCATATGCGGGCAGGCCTCGGCATCGGTCATATCGCCGGGCGTTGCGCTCATATAGCAGATATGGGTGCCGTTTCCGTTTATCACATTGGCGGGGTTCATAGCAAACCTGAAAGGCTCATAATTCTCACTGATAACGCTGCCGTGGAAATAAAGCTTTCCTGTATTATTATCTGCTCCGGTCTTAAATGCATCGATCCCGATATTGCGCGCCGACTGCGCCCAGGCGGATTCTATGGCAGTGTCATCGGGTTTATCCCAATATACATCTTCAAGCGCCGCGCAGCCCTTAAATGCCGAATCGCCTATAGTCGTGATGCCATCGCCTATAGTTATCTTTTTTAACTTGGGACTTTCTGCAAAACACTCGCTGCCTACCGCCTGAATGGAATCCCCAAGCTTAACTCCCTCAAGTGACTTGCTCTTATTAAATACCTTGTCTCCCAGTGAGATAAGGCTGTTATCGGGCACTTCCAGGAAACGTATATAATCCTTTACAGGATCAAGGCTTCCGGGCTCCAGCGCAACCACCTGCTTATTTGCGACTATATCAGGCAGGCAGAAAGGCTCTTCTTCAGTACCGAAGGTCTTGCCTGATGAGCTCAGATCTCCCAGATATGTGCAGCTCTTTATAGATGCCGAAGTTTCATCTCTGAGCTTAAGATCAAAGAGGAATGCTCCGTCGGCAGTCTGCTCACCAACTTCGTAATGATCGCCCTCACTGTCACTGTAGCAATAAGGCACATAATCAGATGCCTCTGAGTAGGTAGCCCAGGTGCACATACGGGGCTTTGCATAATCGGATTTATTATCCGTGCTGGGATCGGGTTTGGTATTTCCTCTCTCAACATTCTTGGGGCCGTATACACAGATGTCCTGCGCGGTAACATCCCTGAAAATATTTGCATCAAAGCCCAGCTTGGATTCTCTTCTTGCAGGATCACTCTGGATATTAAGCCTGCTGAGCTTTGAGCAGCCCAGGAAAGTATTCATTGGCAGTCTTTCCTTGTCTGCTATGCCCATTACATCCAGGTTGACTTCCATCAGACCCGAACGGTTTGCAAAGAGGAAATCTCCTATTCTGGATTCATAAAGGCACTTGGTACGCAGACTTTCCATATCCCCGGCATTTGTCGTATCAATGCTTGTAGGGATCACAGCTTCCGCTGCCGCGCCCTTAATCTGATCCGCTGCCTCAAAAAGATCGATATCCGCGCCGTAACAGGGCGTCTTTAAATTCTCTATCCACTGGGGGAAGGTAAAGCTCCTTAAGCTTTCTCCGCCCGCATCCTGCATGGCAAAGCAGGCCTTGCCGAATGAAATGGCATTGGTAGCTCCCGAAAAGTCCACATTACTCAGTGCCTTTGTATTATAGAAAGCATAGTCGCCCAGCTTGCAAACTACGCTGGAATTAAGCTTTACTTCTGTCATTGCGGCGCAGTTATAAAAAGCGCCAAAGCCGATCTCCTGCACCATGCTGGGGATCGAGATAGCTCCCAGGGTCTGGCAGTTACCAAAAGCTTCTCTACCTATAACCTTAAGATTGTCGTAGAAATTAACGGTCTGGAATCTGGTGCAGCCGTAAAATACTCTGTCACCTATGTATGAAACTTCTTCCATTGTGACCGAAACAAGCGCAGAACTGTCTTCAAAAGCCTTATCGCCCACATAAGTGATGCCCTTGCCCAGAGTGATATTCTGTATAAAAGTATCGCCCTTGAAAGCTTCTATACCTACGCCTTTTATCTTTGCAGTTTCTGCATAGATACGACCTGCTTCATCCATGTGGTCACGCCAGTCTGCCTGTCTGTCGGCTTCCGCGTTCTGATCAGTAAGGATAAATATGCGCTTGTTGATAG